>NZ_JBALMS010000129.1:0-14122 GCF_036962205.1 Bacillus sp. JJ664
AAATTAAGGAGCATTAATATGATATTAAATGTATTGTTTCCACTTATTCTGTTTCTCTTGATTATTGGTATTTTGTATTTATTAGTTTGGTTATTTAAAAAGAAAATAAATATCCTTCTCAAATTGTTGATGGTTTTTATTGGGACAGTCGTAATAACAATTTACTGTTTTATTTGGTTCATTGTTAGTAGCTGGGTAGCAGATCCACAAGAAATGGAAAATGCTGTTACTTTGGCAGAAGAGTATCTAATTGAAACAAATCGAAAAAATGTAGAATTAAATGGTAGTTATTATGACGAAGGTGGAGGTTTTCCATTTGAATATGCTGCTAATGCTAAAAATACCAAAGATAAAACAGAGTATTTTATTTATTTTAATGAGCGTTCTCAACATATGGAAGACAATTATGTTGCAAAGAAATGGGAAGATGAATTGAGGAAAAATACAGAAGGTTATGTAAAACAAAAGTTAATGAAAATAGGACATTATTATATTAAGTTTGATGAATCAGTAGGTTCCGTTTATCAAGTGGATCCAAATAAGCCAAATAGTTATAAAAAATACGACCCAACACCTTCTATTGATATTGAGATTCCAAGGAAGAAAAAAGATGATGATGTAATGTTATTTAATGAAATATTGACTTATTTACAAAATGAAGCGAAACTAACACATGCAAAATTATCAGTTACATATATAAAAGATGGCGTTCTTGTAGAAAACGAAATATGGGAAGGCAGTTTTTAAATTTGTAAATCATTATTGGAAGCAAAAGAAAAAATTTGCCTACTTCAACAAATTTGAATAGAAAAACTTCAATGCCATTTTGGTCATTAAAATCATGAGTTGAAAAGATAATTGAAAGTGTTCCTACCTATAATAGATTCCAATTTCTAGAAATTGAATTTTATGATTTCATTAATAAATGGTTTAAAAGTATTGAGGAAGATGGTCTTTTTGTAGGTGTTAATTGGAGTGGAAAAAATGTGACAGGATATGATCAAAACCACAAGAAGTATGAGAACGAATTAAATATGAACTTAATTTAATGAATTGATCTTATTAAACCAACCTGTGTTAGTTCAAGGTCATGAGTCACAAAAGTGGCTCATTTTTAGGAAAAGGACTGTCCGATCAATTTAAGGAAAGTCCTTTTTTGTGAAAAGATGATTTTTGGAATATTCTTCTAGTAAATCTATTCATAGTTTAGTTTTATCTCACTCAAATCAATCATAAAATGAATTACTCATATTGATTTTAAATTTTGGAGGGTACTATGAATAAAACTATTTTATGGATACGAGAATATGCTGATGAGATAAAACGTGGCATAATTGGCGGATTTACTATTTTCGGTCTCGCTACTATTTTTTTTACAACTGATTCATCGATTGAATCGAATAATAATGCTTGTTTAAAATGGAACTATAACAATTACGAAAAGATTAATGTTTGTTCAATTTATAAGACGGCTGAGAAACATACTATTCCATATGGATCAATGATTAGTTGGGATAGTAAATAGATAAGGGTAACCTCCTAACTCAATTACAAATTAAACTTGGACTTCAAGAAAAGGGAATATAACACTCAAACAATCTTAGATTATATGACAAACCCTTTAGTTTATGAACCAATGCTTAGCGTTAGTTGGACTCTAAGATCGTTTAGCATTTTAGCAATGGGTATTTCACTTCAAGAATCTATGTTATTTTTAATAAGGAAGTATAATTAAGTTGTGAAACAATGAATAAGGAACAAAAAATTATTATCTTAGGAACTTTTGGCACACTAATAATCTTGTTTGTCATTTTGAGTCTAAGTAGCCTTCATCATCCTGAAAAAGGTTTTTTGTGGGAATGGTATTTTAATAGCTAATCAAACATTAGAGTTGCTAAAGCAACTCTTCTTTATTTTTCTAGGGAGTTCTTATTGAACTAACGCACAGCGATAGTTGAAGTTCCTAAAGGGCTGTTAAACGGCCCTTTTTGTTGTGTTAACTAGTTGTAAAATAAGAAAAGGGTTATTTAACTGTCATAACGAACTAATTTAATTACCAAATAAAAGGAGATATTTATGTTTACTTTTGGACTACTTGTATTATCTATCGTAATTTTTGCAGTGGGGATAATAACACCTATAAATGATATCATTACAATACCATTGTCAATTATAGTTTTTACTGTTTCAATTTTTATGTTATTTAGAAAAATAAATAGTAATTGATAAACGCTTAGCGATAGTTCAATAAACACTTTGAAAATGGGTTGAAGGGCTCAGCGTTAGTTTAATTTCATTAAGTTACTTGAGAACTTTTTTTCTTATTAAAATAAATGGTAGTTTAATAAGAAAAGAATTGCTATTTCTTATCGACATAAAGTAACATAATGTATTTGAATAATTACAAATTAAGCTGTTTCCGTAATTTAAATAAAGAAAAGCGATTCCTTCTATTAGAATCGCTTTTGTTTAATACATTATGCTATTAATAATATTAGTAAATGCTTTACCAACCTTCAGCAGGTAGTTCGAGTATTTTTGCTTTGAACTGAACAACTGGCCGCTTTATCTTTTCTAAAAAGAATACATTTGAAAGCAACTTATTTCACTTTGGCTACCAAATCTGTAACCAATTTTCTAAGCGTTTCTTTTCCAACAAAGGGAGCAAGATTTGATAAAATATCAGGATCAAGGTTTACCAGCTCAACACTTTCCAATATACTGTTTATATTATTTTGGCTTAAAAATGGCGCAAGAGCGAGAACTCTTTTTACATCTAAAGAGTCATTTGCTAACTGATTTACAATACGGGATAATATATCTTCGCTTAAAAAGGGAGCAATACGCTCGACAACTTGCCAATTCAATGTCCCTTCTTCCGCATTTTGGACAAGTTTTTCGAGCTGTTCACTATCCATAAATGGGGCTAGTGAAATGATGTGTTCGACATCATGTTTTTCATCTTTTATTAAATCGATTATACTATTCATCGAGTCTTTACTTAAAAATGGTGCAATGTTACGAATTATTTGCAAGCTTACCGTACCAGCTTTTATTTGCAGAACTAACTTATTTAGACTTTCTTCACTTAAAAACGGAGCGATGCGGGTCAGATTTTCTGCCTCCAGAGAAACATTTAATATGGATTTATCTATTATTTCGGATAATAGATCTGAAGTTAAGAATGGAGCAATGTCCGAAATGATGTCCCAATTGAAAGAGTCATTAGTTGCATGGTTGACAAGTTCAGCTAACGCTTCTGACCTAAGGTATGGAGCCAACATACTGATTTGGTCCAAACTAAAGCTATTCGGCTTCAAATTTTGCGAAACCCTTTCAAGACTACTAGCCTTAATAAGATGAGCAACTTCTGCAAGCTCATCGATATTTACATCTTCTTCATTGATTAGCACAGCCACTTGATCAGTCCGGTCCATTGCAATTTCCTCTACTATTCTACCAACGTTCATTTTTTTATTTTCCCCTGCGTTCATTAATTCATCAATTGAAATTGTAAAGAATTTTGCAATTGCAGGCAATGTTGTAATATCAGGTAGCGATTCACCACGTTCCCATTTGGACACTGCCTGGTGGCTCACATTCAACCTCTCAGAAAGCTCCATTTGCGTCATATCTTTGTCTTTTCTTAGTTTTGAAATAAAAGCCCCAATCTTTCGTGTTTCAAGCATATAAACTCCTCCAATAAAAGAATGTTCAGTGCGCACTGTTAAATTTATCTTAGCACACACCCTCATAAGAACCTATCAACTGTTAGTTGTATTTTTCTAATTTTGCAAATTCTACTGGCGGTAGAATTGTGGGTCGGTATTACTGACCGTATGGATAACAAATCCAATTAATAATCTCTACCCGATCTATCTTAAGAAAAGCCGTCAGATTATTTGTTATCTTTTCAATATGATTGGTTGCATTCGGTTGATTCAATTTTTTCTTGTTCAACTATCGTTTGCTTTATTTGTATATTTAAAATTGAAATATATGCTTTTAGTACTAGGAATATAAACATATAATTTGGAATTAAACCAAATGGACGAGTGTAATACAGTACAAACGATGTAAGTTTCAGAAAATTTAGATTTTTAATCTAGTTCTCTATTGATTTGTGTTGATAAAAAGTTATAATAATTCTGAAAACAAATTTTGCAAACGTTTGCAAATGGGTTCTTCGGTCATCCTACATATATAGTTTTTGCCTTCATTTGCATATATGTTTTCATAATAACGTTAAAGGAAAGGGGTTTTTTCATGAATAGAAAACAGAAAGCGTTACTGTCACTCGTCACTGTGTTCGGGTTAGTTTTCCAGTTGTTTTCGGGACTTTTTACAAACGGAACCGCAAAAGCAATGGAAACGGTTGCTAAACAAGTTGTACTTGTTGGAAACCTTCAAAAAGTATTAGGAAATCCAGTTGAATGGGATCCATCTTCTTCCATAACGCAAATGACGCACATAGGAAATGGAATTTACACAATAACTGGTACTTTACCTGCTGGTCAATATGAGTACAAAATCGCCATTGGTGGGAGCTGGTCTGAAAATTATGGTGAAGGTGGTATACCGGGTGGCGAAAACATAAAACTAACCCTGTCAGATCAAAAAGAGGTCATCTTCTACTATAATGATAACAGCCATTCAATTATCGATAGCACGCACTACACCCCTTTAAAAGAAGAAAGGCAACCACGTCTCGTTGGAACCATCCAGCCGGCAATTGGGGCAGGGGCAGCGTGGAGCCCTTCAGAATCAACAGCCTTCTTAAAAGACGAAAATTTTAAAAATATTTATTCTTTCACTACAAAGGTGCCAAGAGGTACTTATGAATACAAGATAGTACTAGGTAAGGATTGGGCAGAGTCCTACCCATCTTCAAACATGAAGCTAAATGTACTCTCTGAAACTACGATTACATTTTTCTATAACAATCAATCAAAAGAAGTTTACACCGATTATAAACCCATTGGTTCTGATGGTTTAATAGATAAGAATGCCCTCTATCATGATTCATGGGACAAAGTATACCGAAAACCGTTTGGGGCGATTGCTGCAGAGAAACCTGTTACTTTCCGTATTTCGGCGAAGAAAGGCGACCTGACGAGTGCAAGCCTTTATGTAAAAAACTATAATTCTGGTACAACAAAGATCTTGACGATGAAGAATGTGGGCTGGTCAGACATAAAAGACAAAGGTGCTCTTGAGTATTGGGAGGCTACGTTTACCCCTACAGATAAAGGCATTCACGGGTATAAATTCATTGTCAGAGACCAAGATTCAACTGCTGAGTACGGAGAAGACACGCAAGAAGGTCATACTGGGAAAGCAGAAGATAAAAATGCAAGTCTTTTCCAATTGACAGTATATGATCCTGCTTATCAAACTCCGGATTGGATGAAGGAAGCTGTAGTCTACCAAATCTTTCCGGATCGATTTTTTAATGGCAATAAGTCAAATGACCATGTAAAGGATGAGATTGGTGCTCGCGGTAGCCAACCAATCGAACATCCCACTTCTTGGTCAAGCTTACCGGATAACCCTAATGAACAAGGTAGTAGTTCCTATACTGGGGACGGAGAGTATAGTAATGATTTCTATGGCGGAGATATTGCTGGAATCAAAGCTAAGCTTGATTACCTTCAATCACTGGGGGTCAATACACTCTATATAAATCCGATTGCGCTTGCTCCATCTAATCATAAATACGATGCCACAGATTACAAAACGCTGGACCCTATGTTTGGCTCAGAAAAAGAATTTAAGGATTTTACAAAGGAATTATCGAAACGTAAAATGCATTTAATTTTAGACGGCGTTTTTAACCACGTTTCCGATGATTCTATTTATTTCGACCGTTATAACAAATATAAAACAGTTGGTGCATATGAATACTGGTCTCGTGTTTACAATTTGATGAATAATGAAAAATTGTCCGAAACTAGTGCTATAGAGAAAGCGAAAAAGCAACTCATCTCAGAGGGACAATCCTTTAGTCCGTATGGATTTGAGAACTGGTTCCGTATTGAAAATGTCAAAGTTCCTAATGAAAAAGTCAACGGAGTTTCAAATGGAGATCGTTATAAATATGAAGGTTGGTGGGGCTATGACAGTCTACCAGTATTTGAATCTAAAGAGGGGTCAAAGGTTGATCATCCAAGTGAGCTTAATAACACTGCTTTAGCAAATTATCTTATGTATGAAAAGGACTCTGTAGGAAATTTATGGATTGATCGAGGTTCTTCTGGATGGCGTCTAGATGTAGCAAATGAAGTGGATAGCTCTTTTTGGCAGGAATTCCGAAAGCAAATGAAATCAAAGACAATGACAGGAAGCGGTAAAACCTTACAAAAAGATGAAAAGCCACTTATTTTGGGTGAAATTTGGGATGATGCATCCAAGTACTTCTTAGGGGATCAATATGATTCAGTCATGAACTACCGTTTCCGTGGCGCTATTTTGGATTATTTAAAGAACGGTAATGCTGAAAATGCACAAAACTCGCTCCTTGCTGTTCAAGAGGACTATCCGAAAGAAGCGTTTTATGCCCTCATGAACTTAATGGGATCTCATGATACTGCACGCGCTATATTCCTGTTAGGTAATGGAACAGACACCTATAACAGAGCTGAACAAGATCCAAACTATAATTACAACGAAGGTCTGAAGCGATTGAAACTAGCTTCCATCCTTCAAATGGGCTACCCTGGAGCTCCTACCATTTATTATGGGGATGAAGCAGGTCAAACAGGATCTAAGGATCCAGATGATCGACGTACGTATCCATGGGGAAAAGAAAACCAAGACCTGATTAAACACTATCAAACTATTGGTCAAATCCGTCAGAAATCTTCTGATCTATTTAGCTATGGAGATCTACACCACGTTTATGCAAAAGACGATGTATTAGCTTACGTTAGGACAAAAGGAACTAAATCGGGTCTAGTTATCATTAACAGAGGGAAAACAACACAAACTGTTGATATCGATACAAAAGACCTAATTGCGAACGGACTGCATTTTGTAGACCAATTAGAAACTAATTACGGATCAACAGTGAAGGATGACAAGTTGACTTTGACTGTTCCTGCTGAATCTGGAAGAATGTTATTATCTAATAATGAAGTGAAAAAACCACAGCAAGTTGAAAATGTAACCGGATCAGTAAGTTCTAAGCAAATTACGTTAAACTGGACAGGTACTGGAACGAAATTTAATGTCTATCAATCTACTATACCTGGAGGTTTATGGGAAAAAGTGAAAGAGACGACGAACACAACTGTTGACATTTCAGGTTTGAATAATGGTCGTACCTACTATTTTACAGTGGCAGCAGTAGATTCAAATGCCAACGAATCTGAACCTGCAATCTCTTCTGGCCTTGTACCACATTTTAATGTTGCAAATGCGAGTGTAACCAACTTGACAGCCTTAGCTAACGGGGAGCTCAATTTAGCACTTGAATCAAATGTTAAGGCAAACCTTTACTTGCAAGGTGCAACAGAAACGGGTCCAGCTGAAGGGATTTTGGCCGAGCTTCAAGTAAGAATAAAAGGCCAAAGTGCTTGGACATCATATCAAGCTCTATATAATGGTCAGGTTCAGGAAAATCAGGCAAATGAGTTTCTAAGTAACTTTACACCATTGGAGGCAGGCAGTTATGAATACCGAATGGCCTTTACACCGGATTTAGGGAAAACATGGGTTTACTCAACAACTGGAGAAGTGACTTATATTCGTAGTACTTCAGATACTACTCCTCCGGCGAGGGAAGTCGCATTAGATACACCAATTAAAGAGTCCGGTCAAGTCAACTTGAACTGGAATCTAACCCAACCAGATCAACCATATAAAACAGTTATTTATCGTGACGGTATACTCCTTACATCAGTGAGCGGAGACACAACCACCTTCCGTGATTATCAGGTGTCAAACGGTGCAACCTATAAGTACCAAATCCGAGTCTTTGATCAGGCTGGTAACTTTATTGACTCGAAGATTGTAAATGTGACTCCGGATATAGTCACGGTACAGGTCACCTTTAAAGTACATGCACCGGATGACACTCCATTGTCAGCGCAAATTAATATACCAAATAGTATAAATGGTTGGAATACTGGAGCTTGGTCAATGAGCAGAAATGGTGCTGTTACACCTGACTGGGAATATACAATTGAAGTAGAGGAAGGAACTGAAATTACGTATAAATATACAAGAGACAATACATGGGATCACGAGGGATTAGCGGACCATACACCTTCTGATTCATCAGATGATGATATCAGTTATTATGGCTATGGTGCGACTGGAACCGATTTGAAAATAGTTGTCTCCAACGAAGGGAACAACAAAATGCTTGTCCAGGATACAATATTGCGCTGGATTGATAAGCCACTTGTAGTTAGTCAAATAGATGTGAATGGTTCAACTTTAACGGTCAAAGGGAATGCTATAAAAGGAGCTAACCTCACTATTAATGGAGAAAATGTAACTAACTTTAATGAAATGAATTTCTCACAATCTTTTAATCTAAAAGAAGGTCAAACGCAAGTACCGGTGCATATTGAACCTACTGCTGCTACCAAATCAACAGTCTTTAAAGGCGATGGTGGTTCGATAAACAAAAACACAAAAAACTATGTGATTGATATTATTAATAAAACAATTAACGAATCCAATTAATTAGTAACAAAAAAAGGTCTGCCAAATTAGGCAGACCTTTTTTTGATAGATAGTAATAGTAAAATATAAAGAGCTTGGCTAGGTAAAATGAAAAATAACGTATGTACAGTATGTGAAGGAAACTCACCGCTCTAATAATCATAAGTAAGATAACATTAATGAAAATTTACAAGCTTTTTTAAAATACACGTTTCTTTGTAGTTTTTAAATTAAATATCTTTGTTCATGTACAGTTCATAATAGTTTTATAGTATGAAGGAATAAAAATGAATCATCATAGATAGAACAATCGAAGGGGAATATTGAATGAAATCTAAAAAAAGCTGGTGGGTTTTACTCATCGTATCTATTGGGGTTATGATCCCTTTTATAGGACCTTATTTAACAATCAATCCTACTAATAGTAGAATACAAATTGAATCGTCATCAATTCAATATCCTGCACTGATTTTACATATATTCTTTGCCACGATTGCCTTACTAACAGGTTTTCTTCAATTTAATGCCCGGTTAAGAAAAGAAAAACCTCAGCTACACCGTTTAGTTGGAAAAGCTTATATAAGCAGTGTTTTATTAAGTGGACTACTTGCTTTTGTTATTATTTTATATATTGATCATTTTGCAAAGGCAACATCGTTTATTTCATTAACAATTATTTGGCTATTTGCGACTATAAAGGGATATGTAACTGCTAGACAAAGAAATTTTTCAGAGCATCGAAAATGGATGATTCGTAGTTTTGGAGTTACCTTAGTAGCTGTAAGTGGGAGGTTAACCGTACCAATCTTACTCTTAACCTACTATTTGTTAAATGGTTTTTCTTTGCCAGGGGGAAGAGCACAAATGGTAGAAGAAGTGTTAAATGTAAATATTTGGGTCGGTTTCATCATAAATGTAATCATCATCGAATGGGTTATATTAACTAAAAAACCAAATTAACTAGAACACTACGAAACAAGAAAAACCCCCTCAAACATAATGTTTGAAAGGGCTTGAGATGTATAATTGCTTATATTAAAAAAGATTAACTTGCCTTACTCTTATGTTCATTTTTATAATTGCTTTTAATTTTAAAATATACCGGTAAACCAATAATTGCGATTCCAATTGAAATCAGTGCATCTACTGGTGAGTTAATTAAAGTACTAACAACGATATAAAGTGTACCAACGATTGCAACGATTGGTGTTAATGGATATAAAGGTACTTTATATAAAGTTTTATCGCTATTCTCTTTTTTACGTAAAATGAAAATAGCACTAAATGCTAGACCGTAAAATAAAAATACTGCGAAAATTGCCATATCAGATAAGCGGTCAGGGTTCCAAAAAATCATCATGGCTAAAGCGATAATAATTTGTATGATTGTTGATCCAACAGGTGTATTAAATTTAGGATGAATGCTTGATAAAAATTTTGCACCCGGAATCATTTTTCTCTCAGCCATAGCATAAGTAATACGTGGGAATGTGAGTATTTTTCCATTTAAACATCCAAAGATTGATACTAAAATACCAATTGCAAGAAGTTTACCACCAAAATTACCAAATACTGATGTTGCTGCTGCAGTTGCGGCATTTGGACCTAATTCAACAATTTCTTTGGCAGGTAATAAATGAAGCATCGCAATATTTACAGATAAGTAAGCTATAATAACAATCAGAATTCCTGAAATAATTGCTCTAGGCAATGTTTTTGAAGGATTCTTCATTTCGCCAGCCATAAACCCAACGTTCATCCAACCATCATAAGCCCATAGTGTTGCTAATACAGCTGCACCCATACTAATCGTTTGCGTAGTACTGCCACTGTCGGCATTGAAGACAGTTACATCACCTTGGAAAATACCAAATACAGCAATCAGAATAATCGGTACAAGTTTTCCTACAGTGGAAATTGTTTGAATGAATCCACCAAAATGTGTACCAAGTAAATTTAATGATCCTATTAAAATAATCGTTAAAATACCAATAAGAACTTTACTACTATCGTCAAATCCTAAGAAATCTGCAAGTAACGAACCAAAATACAGGCTAAGTGCGCCCATTACTGCAGGACCATATACTAGGGTTTGAACCCAACCACATAAAAAGCCCCACATCTCGCCATAAACTTCTTCAATATAGGCGTATAATCCACCTGTTTTTGGAATTTTCACACTTACTTCAGCGATTGTTAAACCGCTAGCGAGTGTAATGATTCCACCAATAATCCAAGCTAAAAGAGCCATTGTGGAATTAGCTGTTGATGACAGTACCACTCCTGGTTTCATGAAAATACCAGAACCGATAACTGTGCCGATTACTAGAGATGTTGATACGAAAAAGCCAATATTTTTCTTCAAATTTACTTCCTTTTCCACTTGCTCCACCAACTTTCAAACAAATTTTAAAAATTTTAAAAATTATACCACATTAATTTTCTGAAGTATTTTTTTCAGAAAAGTTAAAAATTTATTTGATACTTTCCGACTATTGATGTTCAATTAAATAAAAGAACTATAGTCTATTAACTTTTGAGATTTGTTTAATGAAAGAGTAATTAGTGCAGTGAAACTAACTAAAGTTACTATTTATTGAAGAATAAAAAAAGACTATTTTAATCTTTTATTAACATAGTTATAACTTTATATCATGATAGATTTAATCGTAAACGAGTAATATAAAGAACTTAACAGGAGGATGATTTTAATGTTCCCAGGAGATTATATTTTTTTTGCGCTAATCTATTTAAAGCCACTATTATTTATTGCCATACTTATTTGGTTTTTTATTGAGAATAGAAAGAAAAAGGTAGAAATAAAACGTTTAGAAGCTAAAATAGACAAAATACTTGAGACGTTGAACAGGAAGGAATGAGCGGCTTAGAAACAATGCTATGACAACTAGGATATTCTGGATTTCAAACGGACTGTGGACGATTTCTTCTTGAAAAACGACCATAATATTTAAGAGTTAATTATTCTCATTCATTACTGATACTTAAAAGGCCATACCCCTTATTATAGGAGAATGGCCTTTCTTTCGTTTAGCTTGGTCGTACCCATAGTTTAGAAAAATCTACATAACCGAAATGTTTAATTTTAATATTCATCAAGTCTGTTGCAAAAGGAATATAACGCTTCTCATAATATAATGGAATCATAATTGAAGCTTCAAAAAGAGTTTTTTCTATTTTTACATTTAACGTTGTCCAATTTTCAAATGGTGTATGTAGGTATTCTTTTATATAGTTTGGTAGAGTATCATTCATTTTTATGATTTCAACTAATGGAGAATAGCCATTTTTAAGAAAATAAAAGAAAGAAAAGTTCTGATTCATTTCAAATATTTCACTGTGAATGAACAGATCAACCTCATTATTTTCATTTTGATTGAGGCTTTCTGAAAATGAAAGCCACTTTATTTTTATTGGAACACCTTCCTTTTCAAGGATCTCTTTTAGCCATAAGGTCGACTTTTTCGTGAAATTAATACCCCTTAAAATTAATGGTTCAGTAAATTTAGGACGTTTAACATTTGGAACGTCATAATACTGTTTTTGTCCGATTAAACAACTATGATCATTAGATTTTATGCGAGGGTCTAGTTCGTTAATTTCATGACGATACTTCGCAATTACAAAGTGAACATAATCACGTACTTCTTTTTGCTGTATAGCTGAGTTCCGAAAAGTATTCATTAAAACGACACCAAAGCCTGAATCGCTTTCAACTTGAAATGTTGAGTTATCCTCATTGTTCGATCCAGAACGATATACTATTTCAAAGTCCTCAGGTACTCGCACAAATTCTACAACATCTAATAATGGTCTTTCTTGAAAATAGTCTTTAAAGGCCACTAAAGATGTCTTATTCATATTGTCTTCTCCAATATAAAAACAACCAGTTCCTATCACTTGACCATTATTAGCTTTATAAATGCTTGTATTCATCGTACCTAACATTTGTAAACAGTAACTACAGCCTTCGGGAAAATGGATATCAATTATAAATGGGGTAACATAAGAAATGTCAGTGATTGGTTCCCATAAATCTTTAAAATTTTCGTGTAGACGTATTCTATTTAAACAGTCTATAACGTCCTTCGCATGTAAAAGAGAACCATCATGAAACTTTACATCCTTTTTCAAATATAATCTTAGCTTTGTATCCATCAAATCCCAGCTATGTGCAAGTTCAGGATGAACCTGATCTGTATGATCAACAAAAACCAAACGATTAAATAGATTTGAAACCATATTTGCACTAAATAAATCTGCAACTTCCAAAGGATGAATCGTTAAAAAAGGATACTTTTTAGGGATTACAAGTGTATCGAGCTCAGTATGTTTTTGATTAAAACCAAATTTTGTTCGAAATGTACTCATTAATCGTAACTTACTATTATTTGACCAATTATAGATTAGGTATTTACTAATGTTTTCAATTGGTTGCTCATCGATCATTTTCAATAAAGCTGTTTCGTAGACTTCCTCTACATTTTTTAACCAAGAAAGCTTTGATAAATTTCCCCTTCCATGACCAGGTTCAAATGTTAGCCAACCATCTTTTTCCCATTTTTGAAGATTACGAGTAACTTGCTTCGTACTTAATTCGAGTATTCCAGCAATATCTTTTTGTTTAATACTACCTGATGGTACTTGTTGCCAAAGGGTTAATAAGTTATTATCCATTCTCGTCTCCCAATTATATAAAAGTAGACATTAATATTATAATTGTCCATTTTTTAATTATGATGTCTAGATTAATATACAAGAGAAAGAGGAGGTAGACAATATGACTTGGAAGGATTATCCACAAAATATTAAAGTGCGTTTATTTACATCGTTTTTTAATCGTACAGTTACATCTGCAGTAATGCCGTTTATGGCATTGTATTTTACACATGAATTGAATAAAGTATGGGCGGGGTTATATTTAGTATTTACAGTCTTAATTAGTTTTTTAGTCAATTTATTTGGAGGTTATTTATCGGATCGATATTCACGAAAAAACTTACTATTAATTTCATCTTCCCTGAGTGCGATCATGTTTTTATTCATGACGATTAGTTTAGTACCTAATAACCATATCATCTGGCTTTTTTCAACTGCGTACATAGTTTTTATCATTTCAAGTAGCATAGGACGACCAGCAATGAATGCCATTATTATTGATTCAACGACAGCGGAGAATCGGAAACTTGTTTATTCGATTGATTATTGGCTAGTTAATTTATCAATGGCGATTGGAACAGCATTAGGTGGATTATTATATTCAAACCATAAATTACTACTGTTTATATTACTTACGTTTACTTCTACTATGCTTCCAATTGCATATAAAATATGGCTTCTTGAGGAGAATGCTATCCGTTTAGAAAAACAGAAAAATCATGTCATTTTAGATTTAATTCAAAACTATAAGACAGCACTTCAAGATCAACCATTT
>NZ_JBALMS010000130.1:0-11790 GCF_036962205.1 Bacillus sp. JJ664
TACGATCTACTTCTTCTAGTATTACATCTGCATAATAACCATTTTTATCAATGTTTAATCCATCTTTTAAACCTTCCGCATAACTTTGTACAATACTTAATGGTGTTTTTAGTTCATGTGATACACCACTTATAAATTCTTTTCTAACTTGTTCAAGCTGTTTTTCTTTTTCAATATCTTTTATTAATCGTTCATTTGCCTGCTGAAGATTATCAATCGTAGATGCAAGATTTTCAGATAATGTATTAATTGATTTTGACAGCTCTCCAATCTCATCCTCTGACTGTATGTTTATTTTTTCATTAAAGTTTAACTTCGCTAATTGATTCGTCACAACATTCAATTTAAGCAATGGTTTTGTAATGACCTTGGAGTAATAAAATGAAACGACAATAATAAGTAATAAACCAACCATAAACGCGTATAAATAAAAATCTTTTAAAACATACATCGCCTCGTTAACAGGTTGAAGTGATGTCATCGCAAATATGACCTCATTATATCCTTGCTCAGTTTTTAAAGGATATATCAAGACTTTATTGTCTAATCCATTTGCTTTATCTAAATAATTAAACGTAAGTGGATAATCTTTTACTGTGTAATTAGAAAAGTCTTCATTACTCTTTGTCCATTCTGTGATTGCTTGCATTAACGAGTTCATTTGAGCCGAATATGAATATTGATTTGCTAAGGGTAAATGCAAATCTATTACTTTTCCCTTTATCTCAATATTGATTAAGTCATTCAAATCATTATTTTGTGTAGACAATTTCACGGGATTTGCAGAAGGATTTTGCTCCTTCCATTCACCAAATTTTGTTTTAATAGTCATTGGAATAAAATAATCATCTTCTATATATCCTCGAATGACGATATTTTCATTTTCTTTGATTCTTAAACTTAAAATTTCTTCAATTTGATCAGAATACAGTAAATTATTTAAAGGTACATATACTTTTTTACCTGATGTTGTCTGTACTGTTAAATCAAAATTATTCTCAGCTTTTAAAATACCTTTTCGATCTAATACCGCTAATGAAGTATTATACTTGGTAAAAAATCTTGTTAATTGATTTTGAAACTGTTTGTCAGATAAATTTCCTTTTTCATATGTATGAACAAAATCCTTTAATTCTTCAGAGACAATATCAATTTTCTTTTTCGTATAAAATCCTTGTAGAAAAACTGATTGACCAACGAACACAATCATTAAAAACACGATTAACAAAACTGTGATTGATAAAAAAAGCTTACTTACAATACTCTTTTTCATCTTTTACTCCTCAAACTTATAGCCAACACGTATAACGGTTGTAATATGTTTTGCTCTCTCACCTAATTTGTGTCGAAGTTTTTTGATATGTGTATCGACTGTACGACCATCACCAACATAATCAAAACCCCAAATATTATTTAATAATTGATCTCTCGTTAGTACGATGCCTTTATTTTCTATTAAATACACTAATAATTCGAATTCCTTATGAGTTAAATGAAGTTGTTCGCCCTTTATATAAGCTAATCTTGATGAGGTATTGATCGTGATTCCACATATCGTTTTTGCATCAGTATCTTCCTCTTTCATTTCCAAAGTACGTCTTAGAACACTTTTTGCCTTTGCAACCAGAATTTTTGGACTAAAGGGCTTTGTAACGTATTCATCAGTACCCATTTCAAACCCTAATAATTGGTCCTCTTCCTCAGATTTAGCTGTTACCATAATAATTGGTAGATTAGATCTCTCTCGTATATACTTACACACTTCTATACCATCAATTTTTGGTAGCATCAGATCTAAGATGATTAAATCAATTTCATGTTCATTAAATTTCTTGATTCCTTCTTCACCATCAGCTGCTTCAATCACAATAAAATCTTCATTAATGAAATAATCTTTCACGATTTCCCTTAACCTTTTTTCATCTTCAATTAATAAAACAGTAGAGCTCATATATTTTCACTTCCATATTTTTTTTTGAGATATATTACCATGTTATCATAATTATTTGAAACATTTCGAATAGAAGACTTTGAAAAAGATTTATTGACGTACATTTCAAAAATCTATTTATTCAATTCAACTTGTGATAAAATGAAGGGAAAACGCACTTATATTTATTTTGTTTGTAAAGGAGCTAGAAAATGAGCTTGTTCATCATTGTACTGGCCTATTTAATAGGCTCAATTCCGTTTGGATTAGTTATAGGAAAATCCTTTTACGGAGTAGATATTCGTCAACATGGAAGTGGCAATTTAGGCGGTACGAATACATTTCGTACGCTAGGTAAAAAAGCTGGAATTATCGTAACACTTGGAGATATATTAAAAGGAACACTCGCGGCATCATTACCAGTTTTATTTCATTATTCAGGCCCAGACTGGTTCAATCCATTATTAGTTGGTTTATTTGCTGTTATTGGGCATATGTATCCTATTTTCGCCGGTTTTAGAGGTGGAAAAGCTGTTGCGACATCCGCTGGGTTATTATTATTTGCATCACCTATTCTGTTTCTTGCACTTTTAATTTTCTTTATTTGTTGCTTAAAAATCACAAAATATGTATCACTTACATCAATGTTATCAGCAATTGCAGGAACAATTGGAGCATACTTTGCTGGCGAACGACTTTTATTTATTATTATGATTGTATTAACAATCTTTGTTGTATATCGTCACCGTGCAAATATCACAAGAATTATCAATAAAACAGAACCAAAAGTATCTTTTCTTAGCAAAAAGAAATAAAAATATCATTCTTTAAAATAAAACCTTACAAATAGTAAGGTTTTTTTGTTCCCTTTTTATACCATTTGGGAAAATATACAAGTTTTATCAATGATCTTTATGTAGATGATATTGTAATGAAGGGTTGGATGCAGTTTAATAGGAGGCTATCATGAAATATCATCCGTTTGTTTACTTTACCGCTTTAAAATGGTGTTCATTCGGGTTTGAATTTTTTTTTGGAATGCCGACATTCGGCCGCTTTCTTGTCTTAATTACTGCTAATATTCTTCCACTCATTTTAGGAATTGTTTACTTAATCACATTGTACCTTGCTAGAAACCATGGCCAATTTACAATTGGTTCTATTGCAGGTTTAATTACTCTTTTTATTGAATACATTTCTCCACTAGCGTGGATTATGCATCTTATTACAGCTGTCATATTGCTTGTTGAAAGCATACAAGCAACGATCACACTTAATAAGAAAGAGTATATTGTAAGTGATGAAGATGAAGACGCGTTCCTTTTAGAAGCATGAGTGTTTTAAATTAAAAGGTAGAAGGATTTTGTCCTTCTACCTTTTTTACATTTATCCCATCGCCTTTTCGTATGCATCATACCAGTCGGGGAAGGATTTTTTAAATTTGATTGGTCTGAATGTATCCTTTGAAACTAAAACATGTGTAGAGCTTCCGATACAACAGATTTCGCCTTCTTCATTTAATATCTCATACTCATAAATAACTTTGAGTGGGCTCAATGATTTTATTTTTGTTTTAATGGTTGGACTTTGACCATATCGTAAACTTTTTTTGTACGACACATTCAAATCAATGACAGGAGATATTACTCCTTGTGCTTCCATGTCCGCATAATTAAATCCTAATTCCTTTATTAATGCAGTTCGTCCAATCTCAAACCAAACTAAATAATTTGCATGATATACGACACCCATTGCGTCTGTTTCTGCATATCTAACTTCAACCTTTTTTTCTGAAATAAACATCCTACTCACCTCATTTTCTTCTATAGAATACTTTACCAAAAAATACATTTTTGTTCTATTTTAAACTTCGCGTAGCCCTTAGATGGTATAATGTATGTAACAATTAAGGGAGGTCTCATACTTGAAAGTTATAATAGGTTCAATCTTGATCATCCTTCTTTTTTTACTTGGTATCTGGCTCATCCTATCTCCTACTTTTCAAAAAATAGGAGAAAAGTCAGCAAAAGTTAAAAATATATTAAAGGACGAGGAGGAAAAAAGAGAATGAATGGTCAACCAATGGAACAAAAAAATTCATTTTTTACGAAAAAAGTAATTGGTGGATTGATTGCTGGAATTGCACTTCTATCTGCTGTAGCAATACCTGCATTATTTATTGAAAAAATAACACCAGGTTATGTAGGGGTAGTTTATTCTCCAAATGGTGGAATACAAAAAAACACATTATCACAAGGATGGAATTTTGTAGGTTTGTTCGACAAGGTCACTGAATATCCAATCCGTTTACGAACAGTTGAATATAAAGACGTTGCACTTGCTACTTCTGATGGCAAACGAATTGAAATGGACTTATCCTATACATATAAAATTGATCCATCGAAGGTTGTTTCAATGTTTAATGAGTTTGGACCAATTGCGATTGAAGAAATTGAAGATACATATTTAAAGAAAAGACTACAAGATGCCGCTCGAATTGCCGTTTCTAAATACACTGTTCTTCAGTTATATGGTGAAAAATCAAGTAATGCTTCAGCAGATATTGAAACACTATATAAGGACGATGTAAAGGTTCTTGGCTTTTTTGTTGAGAATCTGACATTAGGTACACCAAAACCAGATGAAAAAACTCAGGAAGCAATAGATGCACGTGTTCAAGCAGCTCAAATAAACGATCGGAAGAAAATCGAATTAGAAACAGCAAAAATTGAAGCTCAAAAGAAGAAAGTTGAAGCACAAGCAGATGCTGATTCACAGCTGATTCGTGCACAAGGACAGGCAAAATCAAACAAAGTACTACAACAATCACTTACAAAGGAATTAATTGAATATAAGAAAGCAGAAAAATGGGATGGAAAACTTCCTACTGTTTCTGGTAGTGATTCAAATATTATTCAGTTCCCACTTCCGCAAAATGAAAGTAACGAAACGAAAAAATAATATTTCTTATAAACCTGGTCCCTTGGGCTAGGTTTTTTCTTCCTTCCTTCTATATCCCCTAACCTTGTTTTTTTGTCCCCCTCTTCTATTTCCTTAAAATCGGCATATATTTTTTAATAGCGTAATTCATCATTCCTGTGAAAGGAGATAGACGAAATGCAAATTCACGTTGTTAAAAGCGGCGAAACTGTAATGAGTATTGCCGATTTTTATGGTGTTGACAGGCAAGCACTTATTAATTCAAATGCCCTAACAGCCCCTTATAAAATAATTAAAGGTCAAGCGTTAGTAGTACCGACAACTGGAAATGAATATTTTGTTCAACCTGGCGATAATTTATACGAGCTTGGCTTAACCTATGGTGTTAGAGGAAATCAAATCGCTACTTATAGTGGGATTAGTCCTTACGCTACCTTACATGTAGGCCAAAAATTAAATCTACCACCAAGAAAAAAGAGAAATGTTGAATCCATTGGCTATTTACAACCAACTTCTAATCCAATCAGGCCAGCTTTAGAAGAGGCTGCTCGGAATGAAGGGAAATTTTTAACTTACTTAGCGCATTTTAGTTTTGATGCAAAAAGAGATGGGACTTTAACAGAGCCACCAATTGGTAATATCCCTCAAATCGTGAAAGAAAACCGAAATATTTATATGATGGTTGTTTCTAATTTAGAAGCAGGAAACTTTTCAACAAGTCTTGCAACAGATATATTACAAAGTCAGGCAGTTCAAGATACGCTAATCAATAATATTATTGCTGCATGTAATAAATATGGTTTTAGAGATGTTAATGTCGATTTTGAAGATGTAGCTGCAACAGACCGAGTTTCTTACATTAATTTTTTATCAAAACTAAAATCAAGACTACCTCAGGGAGTTATTTTAAGTGCAACATTAGTTCCGAAAACTAGTTCAAATCAAAAAGGTAGATTCTATGAAGCACATGATTATTCTGGTATAGGAAAAGTTGTTGATTTTGTTGTCATCATGACATATGACTGGGGTTGGCAAGGTGGACCACCTATGGCGGTTTCTCCAATTGATCAAGTACGTAAGGTTATAAATTACGCCAAAACGGTCATTAACCCTGCAAAAATAATGATGGGACAAAATTTATATGGTTTTGATTGGAAAGTTCCTTTTAAACAAGGAACTATGGCGAAAGCCCTTAGTGCTGAAGGAGCAACTAATCTAGCCATTCAAATGACAAATGAGATATTCTTTGATACAAAAGCTAGAGCTCCTTATTTCCGTTATACTGAGTCAAATGGCCAAAAACATGAGGTTTGGTTTGAGGATGCAAGATCAATTCAAGCCAAATTTAATTTAATAAAAGAGGATAATATTAGAGGAATCTCTTATTGGAAACTAGGTCTTCCATTCATTCAAAATTGGGAATTACTTCAAGCAAATTTCAATATTGTGAAAAGAGGATAAACAAATGCTAGGTATCAATGAGACTTACTCATAATACCTAGCATTTTTTTTAATCAGTCATTCGCGTCATTAAATGCTTGTTCATCCTTTAGTTCACTTTGTAAGGCTGCTAATGCTTCCTCACGACGTTCATTTTTGGCTAAAGCATTTTGACGATCTTGTTCATTTCCAAATTTCATTGAAGCTTCTGCTTCCTTCATATTTTCTCTTGTGTTATTAATTGCATTTTGGATTTTATTTGCATTATCACTACGATCATCTGGATTCGGTTTAAATTCCATGATAATTTCCCTCCCACTATTTCTAATTAGTTCATTTACCCATTATCAACAATTGGTTGTTTCCCAGTTGGGTCTTTGTATTGCATTTGTTTTCCTTTATTTCCACCTGCAGCTCTTTTTTGTGTTCCTATATGATTCGGAACAAAGTCTTGAGGATGTTTTTTAGGATTTCCCATAGTTATCGCCTCCTAGCGATAGTATGAGTTTTCCTACTTTAAATATGTATTTACAATTTAAAAAACATCGAGTTAAAAAATAACAAAAATGAAAAAGAGAAGGTTCCCCTTCTCTACTTAATCAATTCTATTTCATTATTCTGCTTTTGCCTTTCTTTCTAGGCGTTCTTCAAGTCTGTCATATATTTTATTTAAAGCTTCTTGATCGTTTAACAGTAAGTTTTTATTTTCTAAAATTAAGTCTTGAAACGATTTATGTCTTTTCTTACGCAAATTAATCACCTCTTCTTTTTATTTAGTATTGCCAAAAAAAAGAGTTTTCTTACAGTTTAGTCAATTGAATTTTATTATTTTAGAAACTCATTTAATTGTTTTTCAGTTATAGGACCAATTTGCTTATATATAACTTCACCATTTGGATTGATAAAAAATGTAGTCGGTATCGAAATGACGCCGTATTTTCGAAAATTATCGCCTTTTTCATCAAGTAATATTTGATAATGCATATTATTTTTTTTCACGAAGTTGTTCACAAAATTAAGATCCTTTTTTTCACCAATAAAATCGGCGACTCCTAAAATAACAATATCACTTTTGTTTTTCTGATAAAATTTTTCAAGAACTGGAATTTCATCCTGGCAAGGTGGGCACCAAGTTGCCCAATAATTTAAAATAACCTTTTTTCCTTTATAAGAAGATAGCTTCACTTTTTTTTGATCCAATGTCATGAGCTCAATATCTGGTGCCTGTTGACCAACTTGGACACCCATTTTTTGAATCGACGCAATATAAGAATCATTTTTACTGACTTTCTTCTCTTCTTGCTTTTTTTCAGTTAATTGAAAAATTGAATACCCTAAAGCAATTACTAATAGTAGTAATGGTATGATTTTTTTCATGATTGCAATCACCCTTTTAATGAACTAACTCTATTTAACCATAAAATATAGAAAAAACAAATTTCAAACAGAATTATTATTAGGTTACCCTACCTATTAAGAAATATTGAAACACAAAAAGCACAGTCATCAAGACTGTGCTTTTTATGATGTAGATTAATGAGTTACTTTAGAACCATTTAATTTATCACGAAGTACCATTTGAAGAATACCACCATGACGGTAGTAGTCAATTTCAACTTCACTATCGAAGCGAGCTACTACATCAAATTCTACAGTTGTTCCATCTTCTCTTGTAACTGTTACTTTTACAAGATCACGTGGCTTAACATTTTCATCAACACTAACTGCAAATAATTCTTTTCCAGTTAATTCGTAAGTTGAAGCATTTTCGCCATCTTTAAATTGAAGTGGTAAAACACCCATTAATACAAGGTTACTACGGTGGATACGTTCAAAGCTTTCAGCTAGAACAGTTTTAATACCTAATAGGTTTGTTCCTTTTGCTGCCCAGTCACGAGAACTTCCCATACCATAGTCATTACCTGCTAAAATCATTAAACCAGTTCCATCTTCTTTATAACGCATTGCTGCATCATAAATTGACATAACTTCACCAGTTGGCCAGTAAGTTGTGTATCCGCCTTCTGTGCCTGGTGCAATTTGATTACGGATACGGATGTTTGCAAATGTACCACGCATCATTACATCATGGTTACCACGACGAGAACCATATGAGTTAAAGTCAATTGGATTTACACCTTTGCTTTGTAGGTAAAGACCTGCAGGAGTTGTTTTACCAATTGATCCAGCTGGTGAAATATGGTCAGTTGTTACTGAATCACCAAATTTACCAATAATTTTTAATCCAGCTAATGGTTTAACTTCACCTGGCTCTTTTGATAAACCTTCAAAGAATGGTGGGTTTGCAATATATGTTGATTCACTATCCCATTTGTATAGAGAATCATCAGTTGTTTGAATTTCGTTCCAACGCTTATTATCTTCAAATACTCTTTCATATTCTTTCTTGAATAATTCAGGAGTAACTGTTGAAGCTACAACTTCTTGAACTTCAGCAGATGTTGGCCAGATATCTTTTAAGAATACATCGTTACCATCTTGATCTTGTCCGATTGGCTCAACAGAGAAGTCAATATTTACATTTCCAGCTAATGCGTAAGCAACTACTAATGGTGGTGATGCTAAGTAGTTACCTTTAACTTGAGGATGAATACGTCCTTCAAAGTTACGGTTACCTGAAAGTACAGATGTTACTAACATATCATGTTCAGCAATTGCTTCTTCCATTTCAGGAGCTAATGGACCAGAGTTACCGATACATGTAGTACAACCATAACCAACAATGTTAAATCCTAATTGGTTCAGGAATGGAATTAAGCCAGCTTCTTGTAAATATCCACTTACAACTTTAGAACCAGGAGCTAATGAAGTTTTTACATAAGCAGGAACTGTTAATCCTTTTTCAACTGCTTTTTTCGCAACTAAACCAGCACCTAACATTACGTAAGGATTTGATGTATTTGTACAACTTGTGATCGCAGCAATTGCTACGGCACCTGTTTTAAATGTTGTTTCTGTACCATTCTCAAATTTAACTGATACTTCTTTATCTAAAACATCTTTCGTTAATCCGAAACCTGCATTACCCATTGGAGCATCAACAGCTTCTTGGAAAGATTTTTTCATTTCAGAAAGTGGAATTAAATCTTGTGGACGTTTTGGACCAGAAAGATTTGTTTCAATTTCAGAAAGATTAATTTCTACTAATGAAGTGAACGTTGGATCTTCTAAATCAGGTGTATAGAATAAGTCATTTGCTTTGCAGTATGCTTCTACTAATTCAACTTGTTCTTCTGGACGACCTGTTAAACGTAAGTAGTTTAATGCTTCACCATCAACTGGGAAGAAACCACATGTTGCACCATACTCAGGAGCCATGTTCGCAATTGTTGCACGGTCTGCTAAAGGCATGCTTTGTAAACCTGGTCCAAAGAACTCAACAAATTTATTAACTACACCTTTTTTACGTAAAACTTCAGTAACTTTTAAAGCTACATCAGTTGCAGTAGTTCCACTTGGAAGTGAACCTGTTAATTTAACCCCAATTACTTCTGGTACTGGGAAATATGATGGTTGGCCTAACATTCCTGCTTCAGCTTCAATACCACCTACACCCCAACCTAATACACCAATACCGTTGATCATTGTAGTATGAGAGTCAGTACCTACTAATGTATCTGGGAATGCAATGATTTCACCTTCTTCATTTTGAAGAGCATGAACTACATTTGCTAAATATTCTAAGTTAACTTGGTGAACGATACCTGTTGCTGGTGGCACAGCACGATAGTTATTGAATGCTTTTTGTGCCCAGCTTAAGAATTGATAACGCTCTATGTTACGTGAAAATTCTAAATCCATATTAAAATCAAGTGAATCCAATGTACCAGCTTTATCTACCATTACTGAGTGGTCAATAACAAGATCAACTGGAATTTCAGGATTAATTACTTCAGGGTCTCCACCCATATCTGCCATAGCTTTCCTTAAAGAAGCTAAATCTACAACAGCAGGAACACCAGTAAAATCTTGTAAGATTACTCGTGATGGTTTGAATGGAACATCTACATCTTGTAGTTCAGCTGTTCCCCATTTTGCTAAGTTTTCAACATGTTCTTTTTTAATTACTCTGCCATCTACTTGACGAAGAACTGACTCTAATAATACCTTAATTGAATAAGGTAATTTGCCAATTTTGGCAACTCCAGCTTCCTCAATTGCTTTTAAGCGATAATAATGATAAGTTTTGCCGTTCGCAGTAAAAGTCGAACGTGATTGAAAAACGTCATTTTTCCCCATGTTTCTTCCCCCTATTAAGCATAAAATGTCTGAATTTATTTTATATCCAAACTTTTCAATACCTTACAATAATATCTTATTACAATGTATATCATAAGTAAATAACAAGTAACTTATCATTTCTAATAAGTAAAACTTATGACCAAATATCAATGACAAATTTCGCGTATTCCGAAAAAAAAAGGTAACACTAATAAATGTGAAAAGGAGGGATTATGATGTCAAGACGTAAGAATAATGTTGGTAGTGGTAGATCTGCCTCACTCGAGCAAGGAAAAGCAGCTGGTTTTAATGAAGAAACTGCACAAGAGCCACTTTCAGCAGATTATAAATTAAACAATAAAAAAACAAAGAAAAGACAATAAGCTAAGACATAAAAAAACAAGCAATTTCATTACTTTGAGATTGCTTGCTACTTTTTCTTTATTATTTTATCACAAAAACAATCATAAAAATTACTCTGCATCATCTTTATGACGTGGGAATATTTTCTTATCAATCGACTTTGGTGGAATTAGATAGATAATTTCTCCAGTTCCTTTTGTATCTTTATTAACTTCATTATTTTTTCGGTTATAGTATTGAAAAAAATTTACTACATTTTTTTGCCTCTTATTATATTGAAGTTTTCTAATCAAAAAATAGAGTACGATAATACCGGAATATATGAGACAAATAGTTAAAGCTTGCATAATCAGTCTCCTCTTTCATTTTGACTACTACTAGTATTGGTTAAATTACTTGTTTCATACATAAAAAGAGTCAGACAAACAAAAGTTTNNTCTATTATTATAGGCAATTGGCAGATTTCTTCAAATAATTGATTGTCATTATTTTTACATTTGAATTAAGTTTAATGGTTTCAATTTCATTAACTATTATAAAAAGCTGTTTGAAGATTAAAAATATGAAACCAACTCTCCCCCTTTGTTATATGTATTTTATATATATGAAAAATGTTATTGAAAATTATAAGTAAAATTGATTAAAACGCTTTCATTTGAAAATTAGTAAATTTTACATAGTAGCATATTTTTTCAATTAGAACTAAAGCTATTAATGAAGGTAGGTGACAATAATGGCAAATAAATCAGTACGCCGAAACAGTGCGATTGAAAATGAAAGTGGACAACCAAAACCATTAAGCGGTTCTCATAAAGTAAAGAACCAAAACCATACAAGGCAGAAAAAACATAGTCATCATGACATGTAAATAAATT
>NZ_JBALMS010000131.1:0-15237 GCF_036962205.1 Bacillus sp. JJ664
TTTATGAATCTACCTAATGGAAAAACAGTGCTGATTGATGGTGGAGATGTTGAACATGGGAATGCAGTTATAAAAAAATTAAAAAAGCTACATATTGACAGAATTGATTTGTTAATCAGTACACATCCTGATATTGATCATATTGGTGGCTTATTAAAAGTAATGAATCAAATAAAAATTAAAGCGATTTTAGATAGTGGAAAAAAGTATAATTCACATTCTTATTATCTATATAAGAAAGAAGCTTTTCAAAAAAATATTCCGATACAAATCGCTAAAACAAATGACAAAATAGATTTAGATCCTAATGTTGATATGACTGTATTAAACAGTGGTAAGCCATCAAGAACAAATAATGATAGTTCAATCGTTTTAAAAGTGGCTTATGATGAAATTTCAATATTATTAACAGGTGATATTGAAAGTAAGGCCGAGAAACGATTAATCAAAAATGAAAATATTGATGCACAAGTACTAAAAATTCCACATCATGGTTCTCGTACGTCAACGTCAGAATCATTTCTATTTGCAGTAAACCCATCTGTCGCAATTCTTTCATATGATAAATTCAACATATTTGGACATCCTCACCGATCTGTCATGAAACGATTAAAACATTTAGGGATTAAACAATTTGCCACTGTTGATTATGGTGATATTGAATTATCAACAAATGGTAAAAAATTATATATTGAAAAAGAAGAAGTATTAGTGAATCCATAGTGGTTTAATTTATACTTTTTCTTTTTTTGTCTGTTATTAAGCATGCGTTAGTTTATTCCAACTCCACAGGGTGCTCCCTTTCCGCGGTGCGTGAGCTGAGCCATTGGTAGGCATGCTAAAAACACGGCGTCCTGTCGTAACGTATGCATGACCCACGTCCTGTGGGCCTCCTCCGGGGTCTCAGCCTTCCCGTATCTCCCACAGGAGTCATGTAATTAACTACCGTCATAAAATTAAAAAAACAAAAAGTACTATTCATTAATTAGAATTAAATATCAACAATATTCTTAATTTAACATTTACGATATAAACTTGATAGGTAGTATAGACAACTAGGTGTATATATCATAAAATATAAGTATGAAAGTAATCAATCAAACTATATCGAATCCGAATGTGATTTAGGAAAAAGCAAACACTATTTTCTAAATCAAACGATGATATAGATCCCTCGAAAAGGAGGAGGAAATGATTTGAAGTCAATTATTAATGTGAAGATTTATACTGGTAAAGAAGTAATTGAAAATGGATTTATTCGGTATGAGAAGAAAATAATTTGTATTGATCAAATGGAAAAATTCGTAGAGCAAGGTGAAGAAATAGTCGATGGATCTGGAACAATCGTAATTCCAGGTATGATTGATATTCACATCCATGGTGCATATGATGTAGATGCGATGGATGCAAACCCTAGTTCGATCGTAAAGATGAGTAAAGAAATGATGAAAGAAGGAGTTACGACCTTTTTTCCAACAACAATGACTCAATCTCATTCAAATATCGAAAATGCTTTAAGTGCTTTAAAAGAGGCAAAAGAACTTGGTGGTCACTTTGAATATATACACTTAGAAGGACCTTTTGTAAATAAAAAAAGAGCAGGTGCTCAACCCCTTGAGTATATTGTAAATCCCGATGTGAATTTATTTAAAAAGTGGCAAGACGCTGCAGGTGGACTCATAAAGTTAGTAACTTATGCGCCTGAAGTAGAAGGAGCAAAAGAGTTAGAACAAGAGCTCCAAAAAACAAGTGTGATTGGTACAGTCGGACATTCTGATGCGATTGGGGCAGATTTTGAAGGTAGAAAAATTACACATGCAACACATTTATATAACCAAATGAGACCGATGCATCACCGTGAAGTCGGTACTGTTGGTCATGTTTTACTTGATGATCAGGTAATGGTGGAAGTTATTCCAGATGGAATTCATATTCATCCGGATATGGTTAAACTTGCTTACCGTTTAAAAGGTGCGAAAAAAATTAGTGTCATCACAGATGCGATGAGAGCAAAGGGCTTAGCTGATGGTGAGTATGAATTAGGTGGACAGCCGGTATTTGTAAAGGAAAATAGTGCAAGATTAGCTGACGGAACATTAGCAGGCAGTATTTTAAAAATGGATGATGCTTTTAGAAATATAATGAAATTTACAGGCTGTACCCCTGAAGAAGCAGTTCAAATGACATCGGTTAATCAAGCTGAGGAATTTGGATTAGTTAACAAAGGAGCATTAGAGATAGGAAAAGATGCTGATTTTGTTCAAATGACAACAAAATATGATGTAATCGATACAACAAGACTTGGTAAATCTATGGATGAGGTGAAATAAATGAACGTAATCGTAGTAAAAAATGCAGAAGAAATTGCAAAAGTTGCATATGAAAAAATAGTAAAAGCTTTTGAAGGGAAACAGGAATTTACATTAGGATTGGCAACGGGTGGATCACCTCTTGGGATTTATGAATTATTCCGTCAAAATGAACCGAATGTCTCACATGTCATGACAGTAAACCTTGATGAATATGTAGGCTTAGCAGAAGATGATCAAACAAGCTACCACACATATATGGCCGAACAACTTTTTAATCATTTAAACTTTAAAGAGAACCATTTACCAGATGGAAATGTAAAAGACCTTGATGAGGCATGTAAACAATATGAAGAGTTACTTGAAAAACATCCAGTTGACTTACAGTTATTAGGTATAGGTGAGAATGGTCACATTGGTTTCAATGAACCAGGTACGCCATTTAATACGCCAACACATATCGTTGAACTGACAGAATCCACTCGAAATGCTAACAAAATTTATTTTGAAAATGAAGAAGATGTGCCAACACATGCTGTAACTATGGGAATTGGTTCTATTCTTCGTGCAAAAGAAGTTGTCTTAATTGCATCAGGTATAAAAAAGGCAGAGGCAGTAAAAGAGATGCTTCATGGAAAAGAAGATATAGGCTGTCCAGCAACTGCACTTCAAAAACATAATAATGTAACGGTTGTAGTTGATGAAGAAGCATACTCACTTTGCGAAAACAAATGATGTTAGATAAAAATTCGCCACTACCGATTTACTTTCAAATACAAGAGTTTCTAAAAAAAAAAATTAGCTCAGGGGAATGGTTACCTGGTGAACGTATTCCTTCTGAGCAAGCATTAAGTGAGATGCTAAATGTTAGCAGGATGACGATTAGACAGGCTTTAAATAATCTAGTTAAAGAATCATTAATCAGTCGTAAACGCGGAATAGGAACATTTGTATCTGTTAAGGATGGTATTGAGGTAGAGGAATCATTAAAGTTTTTAAAAAGCTTTTCAGAAGATATATCTTCAATTGGTTTAACACCTACAAATCAATTATTAGGTTTTTCAACTATGGAAGCTGACGAGTATTTAGCTGAAGTTTTATCAATTGATATTGGTTCTGAAGTCTTTAAAATAGAAAGATGTCGCTTAGCGAATGATCAACCAATTGCAATTGAAACCACATATATACCCAAAAATTTAGTTAATAGAATTGATGAGCAGGTGCTTAATCATTCTTTATATGAATATTTTGAAGTTTCACTTGGTTATTCAATTGAAAAGGCAACAAAATGGATTAAAGCTTCGTTAATGTCAGAAAGTGATGCGAGTGTCTTAGAAGTAGCAGAAGATTCGCCTGCATTAGAACTGCATCAAATTACGTATATCAATGGCGACATCCCATTAGAATATGTTAGTTGTATTTATCGAGCAGACCGCTATCGCTTTACAATAGATATCGAAAGAACATAATAAAAGGGTGCTTTTTAAGAGCACCCTTTTTCGTTATGATTATTTTATTTGAATTGCTATTTTTACAGCTTCAGAAACAGAAGGAACAACATAAGCAGCGTGTTTTTTTACAGCATCATCAGCATTTTCCATTGCAAAGCTATTTGGTGTTAATTCAAACATTGAAATATCATTATAAGAATCGCCGATACAAGCAATTTCTTCTGGTTTAATGTTCAGTTTATCAATTAAAATTTGAATTGCAGAACCCTTACTTACATTTGCAGGAACGATATCTAAACAATTTTTTGCTGAAATAAATGAAGTTATATATTCTGGAAGTTCTGTTTGTAAGTCAGCTTGTAATTCAAGTAAATCATCATCTTCGCCAATTACTACATATTTTTTAGGCGTAATACTATTGCCTAATTCTTCTTTTAATGTTTTTAATTCAACTGCTTTCATGCTTGAATTTTTTTCAATTTCATGAACAAGATCCGTTTTTTCTTCGATGTAATATGTAGTGTTATCAGCAACATACGTTAAAAATTTATTCGAAGATATCATGTCATAAATTTTACCGACAACTGTTGGATGGAAAGTAGCATCTAATAATGCCTCACCATCGTTTGAATAAATATAAGTTCCATTCATACTGATTCTATGGAAATTCCCTTCTAGTCTTTCCATGATCTCGACGATTTCATAATCTAATCGACCAGATGCAAAACAAAGAATAACACCTTGATTCACTAAATCTTTTAATGCCTCAACATCATGTTCAAAGAGTTTTCCGTGGTGGAACATTGTACCATCTAAATCACTCACAAATAATTTAATCATTGTTTTTAAGCACCTACTTGTTATATTTTTTACTTTTATATTCTATCCTACTATATTAAAGATGCAAAACATTTGAATATTTTTTGTATAAAAATTATTCTTTTAACTCAATTTTTCTTTAAACTATTTTTTCTTATATTGTGTTATGATAATAAAGCTAATTTTTAAAATGGGGGTGGTATAGAGAAATGTCGGAGTTCTATACAATTAAAAAAGTCTTAAATAATAACGTTCTTATTGCTAAAAATTCAGACCACCCAGAGGTTATCCTTTTAGGTAAAGGCATTGGTTTTAATAAGGCAAAAGGCGATCAGATATTAGATGGTGTAGTTGAGAAAATGTTTATCTTAAAAGATGAACAGAAACAAAAACAGTACAAATCGTTAATTGGCATAATGGATGAAAAATTAGCTGGTACATTACAACAAGCTATTTATATTATTGCAGAGAAGACAGGAAGTACGTTGAATGAGCAAATTCACATTGGATTAACAGACCATTTAATATATGCAATTAAAAGAATTCGTGAGGGATATATTGTTGAAAATCCATTCCTGCAAGAAACAAAAGCAATGTATCCTGAATATTTTAAAATTGCCGAAGAAGTAATTGAATTAATCAATAAAGAAATAGATATAGATTTACCAATTGAAGAAGTTGGCTTTGTTACACTACATATCGTAAGTAACTTATCCAAAGAAATCGTATCAGATGTAAATAAGTTTTCGCAGATTATTAAAGAATTAGTTAAGTATATAGAAGAATATTTGAAAATTGAAATTGATCGAAATAGTATTCATTATTCTAGATTAGTCCGTCATTTGCGTTTTCTGATTGATCGTATATCACATGGGCAATCTTCAGATGAGTCACCAGCACTCGCCTTAATTCTCAAAAAGGAATATCCGGTATGCTATGATTTAGCATGGAAAATACTTAAATCAATTGAAAGTTCTTTAATTCAAAAAGCTAGTGAAGCAGAAGTAATTTATTTAACAATACACTTAGAAAGACTCGTTCAAAGTAAAATAAAAAAATAAATTAGTACTTTATGCTTGTTTTATTTTTAGAACGTAGATATAATGAAAGCGAAATCATAACAAATAACTGAATAAAGTACACATAATACGTGTTACTGATTCGATCAGGCATGAGTAGAAAATATGTGAATGAATTAATCAGGGTAGGGGAAACTATATCCAGATTATGTTTCAATCACTTTTCTATCTCATGCCTTTTTGTTTTGGATAAAAGGAGGATCACAATGTTTAAGAAAATCTTTGGCGTTTTACAAAAAGTTGGTAAAGCATTAATGTTACCAGTTGCAATTCTACCAGCTGCCGGATTATTACTTGCATTTGGTAATGCATTTCAAAATCCGCAAACATTAAAGTACTTACCATTTTTAGATGCATCATGGTTCCAATTAGTTGCAAGAGTTATGGAACAATCAGGTGACATTATTTTCGGAAATCTTTCACTATTATTTGCAGTAGGGGTTGCTGTTGGACTTGCTGGTGGTGAGGGCGTAGCAGGTTTAGCTGCTATTGTAGGTTTCTTGATTATGAATAAAACAATGAGCGTGTTTAAAGACGTTGGACAATACATTGTTTTAGACAAGGCTTTAAATATTGCAAAATTTGATGATCCATCTTATGCATTCGTTTTAGGTATTCCTACATTACAAACAGGTGTATTCGGCGGTATTATTGTTGGTATTCTTGCTGCTTGGGCATATAACAAATACTTTGAAATCGATTTGCCATCATACTTAGGATTCTTTGCTGGAAAGCGCTTTGTACCAATTGCTACAGCAGCATTTTCAGTTTTACTCGGTATTTTAATGTGTTTCATTTGGCCACCAATTCAACACGGTCTTAACACATTCTCACACAATATGATTGATGCGAACTTAACATTATCGGCATTCATTTTTGGTGTCATTGAACGTTCATTAATTCCATTTGGTTTACATCATATTTTCTATGCTCCATTCTGGTTCGAGTTTGGTTCATACACAGATAAAGCAGGTCTAGTTGTACACGGAGATCAAAAAATCTTCTTCGCTCAATTAAAAGATGGTGTAGATTTAACTGCTGGTACTTTCATGGTAGGTAAATTCCCATTCATGATGTTTGGTTTACCAGCTGCTGCTTTAGCAATGTATCATGAAGCAAAACCAGAAAACAGAAAAATCGCTGGTGGTATTTTAGCATCAGCGGCATTAACATCATTCTTAACGGGTATTACAGAACCAATCGAATTCTCATTCTTATTCGTTGCACCAGTATTATTCGGTATTCATGCTATCTTTGCTGGACTATCATTCATGATCATGCAAATCTTAAATGTTAAAATCGGTATGACTTTCTCAGGTGGTTTAATTGATTACTTATTATTCGGTGTTCTACCTAATAGAACTGGTTGGTGGTGGGTAATCATCGTTGGTTTAGTATTAGCAGTCATTTACTACTTAGGTTTCCGTTTTGCAATCAGAAAATGGAATTTAAAAACGCCAGGTCGTGAAGATGCTGTAACTGAAGAATCAACAAATAATACACCTGCAAGTGAATTACCATACGAAATTTTACAAGCTTTAGGTGGAAAAGATAATATCTCTTCATTAGATGCATGTATTACTCGTTTGCGTGTTCAAGTAAATGCAAAAGATGAAGTAAATAAAGATCGTCTGAAAGCATTAGGTGCTGCAGGAGTACTTGAAGTTGGTAATAATATTCAAGCAATCTTCGGACCGAAATCAGATACGTTAAAAACACAAATTAAAGATATTATGACAGGAAAAAGACCTGTTGTGACGAAAGAAGATAATAAAGTAGCAACAAATAATAATCCATCAACTGATGAAGAAATTATTAATCCAATTGAAGGAGAAATCATTCCAATTACAGAAGTACCAGATCAGGTATTTTCTGGAAAAATGATGGGTGATGGTTTTGCGATTATTCCTTCAGAAGGTACTGTTGTTTCTCCAGTAGATGGTGAAATTGTAAATGTATTCCCAACTAAACATGCGATCGGTATTCTTTCAAAAGGTGGAAAAGAAATCTTAATTCACATTGGTATCGATACAGTTAAATTAAATGGTGTAGGCTTCGAAGTGCTTGTTGCACAAGGGGATAAGGTTACAAAAGGTCAACAATTAGTAAAAATTGATTTACACTTTATTCGCGAGAATGCACCATCAACGATTACACCTGTTGTATTTACGAATTTATCTGAAGGACAAGAAGTTGTTATTGAAAAATCAGGTAAGCAAGGTAAAGGTGAAGTTGGAATCATCAAAATTAAGTAACATTATCGAAAAATGTTAACAAATTGAAAGGGGTTGTATAGTTGACACTATGCACCCCTTTTAATAAAATATTCTTAGTAGACCAAATGTCTATACCAAAAATGTAAAATGTATCACAAAGGAGATTAATATAATGGAAAAAACGTTTAAAGTAACAGCAGATTCAGGAATTCATGCACGTCCAGCTACATTATTAGTAAATGTTGCAGGTAAATTTAACTCAGATATCAATCTTGAGTACAATGGCAAAACAGTTAATTTAAAGTCAATCATGGGTGTAATGTCTTTAGGAATTCAACAAGGTACTGAAATCAAAATTACTGCAAACGGTGAAGACGCTGATCAAGCTTTAGCTGCAATTGAAGAAACAATGAAAAAAGAAGGCCTAGGCGAGTAATGTCTTTACATATTAATGGAATCGCTGCTTCTAGTGGTATAGCGATTGCTAAAGCATTTCGCTTAGAAAACCCTGAATTAAATATCACGAAGAAGCAAATTTCAGACGTTGATGCTGAAATTTCACGTCTTGATCATGCAATTCAAATTTCTTATACCGAATTAGAGAAAATTCGTGATCATGCGAATGCTGAACTTGGTGAAGATAAAGCGGCAATTTTTTCTGCTCACATCCTTGTATTAAATGACCCAGAACTTGTTAACCCAGTAAAAGACAAAATTAAGTCTGAAAATGTTAATGCAGAATATGCAATGAATGAAGTAGCTTCTATGTTTGTTCAAATGTTTGAAAGCATGGACAATGAATATATGAAGGAACGCGCAGCAGATATCCGTGATGTAACGAAACGTGTAATGGCACATATTCTTGGTGTTACAATTTCGAATCCTGCGAATATTACTGATGAAGTAATTATTATAGCTGAAGATTTAACACCATCTGATACAGCACAATTAAACCGCAAATATGCTTTAGGGTTTACAACTGATATCGGTGGACGAACTTCACATTCTGCAATTATGGCTCGTTCACTTGAAATACCTGCTGTTGTAGGTACGAAGGAAGTAACAAGCAAAATTGAGAATGGTGTGATGGTAATCGTTGACGGTTTAGACGGTCAAGTGATTGTTGACCCTTCTGAAGAAGAACTTGCAGAATATAAGGCGAAAAAAGAGAAATTTGAACTTCAAAAGCAAGAATGGGCTAAATTGAAAAACGAACCAACTGTTACAAAAGATGGACATCATGTAGAACTAGTTGCTAATATTGGTACACCAAACGACGTTGAAGGTATAATCAATAACGGTGGTGAAGGTGTAGGTTTATATCGCACTGAGTTCCTTTATATGGGACGAGACAATTTCCCAACCGAAGAAGAACAGTTCGAATCGTATAAAACAGTTCTTGAAAGTATGGGTGAAAAACCGGTAGTTGTTCGTACATTAGATATCGGTGGAGATAAGGAATTATCTTACTTACACTTACCAAAAGAAATGAATCCATTCCTTGGATATCGTGCAATTCGTTTATGTTTAGATCAAAAAGAGATTTTCCGTACACAATTACGTGCATTATTACGTGCAAGTATTTATGGAAACTTAAAGATCATGTTCCCAATGATCGCTACTCTTGATGAGTTTAGAGCAGCAAAAGCTGTTTTAATAGAAGAAAAAGAAAAGCTTATGGCTGAAAATGTAAAAGTTTCTGAGACGATTGAGATTGGTATGATGGTAGAAATTCCTGCATCTGCTGTATTAGCTGATGTATTTGCAAAAGAAGTAGACTTCTTTAGTATCGGAACAAACGACTTAATCCAATATACAATGGCTGCAGACCGTATGAACGAACAAGTTTCATATTTATATCAACCATATAATCCATCAATTTTAAGATTAGTTAAAATGGTAATTGATGCTGCAAACAAAGAAGGAAAATGGGCAGGAATGTGTGGAGAGATGGCAGGAGATGCTCTTGCAATTCCATTATTAGTTGGACTTGGCTTGCACGAATTCTCAATGAGTGCAACTTCAATTCTTCCAGCTCGTAGCCAAATGGCAAAATTATCAAAAGCTGACATGGAGAAATTAGCTGAAAAAGCATTATCAATGTCAACTGCAGAAGAAGTTGTCAAATTAGTAAATGAAATTTAATTAAAAAACAACAGGGAAGCCTGTTGTTTTTTGTTTGCATGTTTTAGATAATTTGCTGATTTTCTACTTAATAAAAAAGGACTCTGTTTGAACAGAATCCTTGATTATCATCTTAAATCCAAATTGACATTTCTTCTGCTGAGAATCGAGACGTTGGATGACCGGCTACTTTTTCTTTACCGATTGCGATTAACATTGTTGGGATATAACGAGTATCAGCTAGGAAAGCTTCTTTAAACGCTTTCTCGTCAAATCCACCGATTGCGCATGTATTCCAACCCTTAGCAGTAGCAGCAAGAATTAATTGCATACCAGCTAAAGATGAGTTAAGAATACCTTGTTCACGATTGCGTTGCTCTGTAGAGTATGCGCTTATAACATTTGCTTTTAACTTATCTTTTGCTTCCTGTGACATATATCCTGCTTTAACAGCTGGATCAAAAACTGGATCAACGTTTTTTGCTGATTCTGTATCTGCTAATACTGCAATGACACATGACGCATCTTTTATTTGATTTTGATGGTAGGCAACAGGTAGTAATTTACCTTGAGCTTCTTCTCCGTGGAATACAACGAATTTCCAATGTTGTAAATTCCAAGCAGATGGTGCTTTCATTCCAGCATTTAATAGTTCTGTTATTTCAGTCTTGCTAATTTCTGTAGTTCCATCGAATGCACGAGTAGAATTACGTTCTTGAATCATATCAAAGAATTGCTCATTTTTCATGTAAGGTTTCCTCCAAAATTCATTATGTATGTTGTAGTCAAATGTACTTATTTAATATAGTGACTTACAATATTAGAGTCAACAAATATGCTCTGAATTACTCTGGAATTTATATTTGAAACCCAAACCGTTATATTTTCTTAAGTAAAGTTTACCATTAAATAGTTTTGTAAAATGATGACAACTTTTTAAAGTGTTTCAGCTTTTGTATTCACTAAATTTATGTTAGTTTTATGAGAGGAAAAGAAAAAGGAGAGATATGAAATGAAACTAAATGATCTTCATATTGGCTTTATTGGAATTGGTGTAATGGGAAAAAGTATGGCAAAGCATTTAATCAATGCTGGAGCTACTTTACATATTTATAATCGTACAAAAGAAAAGGCAATGGAATTAATAGAATTAGGGGCAAAGTGGTACGAAACGCCTAAAGAATTAGCTCCTAACTGCGATGTTATTTGTACGATGGTCGGATACCCTGCAGATTTAGAAGAAGTTGTTTTTGGAGAAAATGGTTTTATTCAATCTGCCAAGCCAGGAACGACGTTAATCGACTTTACAACTTCAACTCCTACATTAGCTAAAAAGATTGAAGAAGAAGCGGTTTCACGAGATATGAAGTCACTGGATGCTCCAGTATCTGGTGGGGATTTAGGAGCAAGAGAAGCTAAATTAGCGATCATGGTTGGTGGTGAAAAAGCTACATTTGATGAAATGATTCACATTTTCAACGTACTTGGACAAAATATTGTATACCAAGGTAAGTCTGGTAGCGGACAGCATGTTAAGATGTGTAACCAAATCGCGATCGCTTCAGGTATGCTCGGTGTATGTGAAGCACTAGCCTATTCAAAAGCTGCCGGGTTAGATGGTGAAAAAGTATTAAGTAGTATTTCTACAGGTGCAGCAGGAAGCTGGTCATTAAGTAATTTAGCTCCTCGCGTATTAAAAGGGGATTTTGAGCCAGGCTTTTATATTAAACATTTTATAAAAGATATGGGTATCGCAATTGATGAAGCAGAAAAAATGAAATTGAATCTTCCTGGACTTTTACTTGCTAAAAGTTGCTATGAAGAACTTTCTAAAAAAGGACTTGATGAAAAAGGAACTCAAGCATTGTACATGCTATACGATCCATCACATCATATTCAATAATTATTACGAATTGAGGTTTACAAGTGAAGAATTTTCAACTGGCTAGGTTTTATCAAAGATTAAGTGCGTTTATTTTAGATACATTTATTGTTTCTATTTTATATGGAATCATCATCGCCTTAATTACAATGAAACCGGCCAATATTTTAAATCGATTTAACGCTACTTCTGGAAATTCAACAATTGATATTTTCATTATTGCGATGTTACTGATTGTTTTGTTAGTAATTATTCCAAAGTTTAATAAAGGTATGACATTTGGACAAAGATTCTTGGGCATAAAAATGATTAAAGATAATTACGAAGAAACAAATATCATGATATTTCTACTTCGTTTCATTTTTATTTTTGTGTTCTCAGTGGCATTTTTAGGTATACCATTACTCGTAAATGTGTATTTAATGTTATTCAGAAGAGACCATAAAACCATCCAAGACTTGTTATTTAAAACTAGTGTCATTCAAACTAAATAAAGAGCTGATCTTTTAAAAAGACTGGTTTCTTATACTATGTGGCTATTTATGAATGCGTTAGTTGATTACAACTCCAAGATGCTCAGTTTCCGTGGGGCGTGAGCTGAGCCTCCTCGATGCCCTGTGGGGGGTCTCGGCCTTACCGCATCTCCTACAGGTGTCTCGCACTTTCCGTTGTAATCAACTTTTGTCTTTGTCGTTTTAAATCCAAAAAGCAACAATCATATTGAAAAGAACTTTTAGAAGTGAGATAAAAAAAACGTGATTCCAATTAGAATCACGTTCTTTTTTTATGAATAAACATCATCTTAAAGTTGTTATAAATGCCTCTAAACGATCGCATGCTAGTTTTAATTGTTCCATTGAATATGCATATGACAAACGAATAAACGAATCACCATATTCAGAGAATGCTTCCCCAGGTATTACAGCTAAATTTTGCTGCTCTACTAGTTTTAATGCAAATTCCATGGAAGAAATATTAAATTCCTTAATTGATGGAAATAAATAAAATGCACCACCAGGCTTTATACAAGGCAATCCCATTTGTTCTAATCGATCTAACATATAATCTCTTCTATTTTGATATTCCTTTGCCATTTCAATAGGGGAATCAATACACTCGGTTAAAGCACTAATTGCTGCAAACTGAGAGATTGATGTAGCGCATGATACATTATATTGATGAACCTTTAATATTTCCTGCGCTAAATAAGAAGGTGCAAATAAAAATCCAATTCTCCAGCCGGTCATAGAGTGAGATTTACTCAATCCATTTATAACGATTGTTTTATCTCGCATTCCAGGAAAACTAGCAATTGATTGATGTACTGAATCAAATGTCAGTTCACTATAAATTTCATCTGATAGAATGAAAATATCTTTTTTATAAAGATAGGTTGCTAAATTTTCAAGTTCTTCCTTTGTCAACGTAACACCCGTTGGATTATTTGGGTAAGGTAAAACGATACATCTAGTATTTTTATTAATATATTGTTCTAAAAGTTCAGGTGTAATTTTAAACTCATGATCTGAAGTGTCAACAAATACTGGTTTTGCGCCACAAGTCGTAATAATTGGTGCATACCCAGGATAGATCGGAGCTGGTAAAATGACTTCACAGCCCTCGGTTAAAATTGTGCGAAATGCAACATCAAGAGCTTGACTTGCCCCAACAGTTACGATGACTTCACTGGATGCATCATATGTTAGCCCATATTTTTGCTGAACATAATTTGAAGCAGCTTCTCTAAGTACAGGTAAACCAGCGTTTGGTGTATAAACTGTTTGATTAGACGAAATGGCTTCGATAGCCGCTTGTTTGATAGGCTCAGGTGTTTGAAAATCAGGTTGACCTAATGTTAATGGTATGACATTTTCATATTTTTCAATTAGTTGGGCAAATTTTCTAATACCAGAGATTTGTATTTGCTTTACATTATCGTTAATAAAACTTTTCATATTAAATCCCTCTACTCATATTGTTTTATATTAAAATAAATCATGCGATTGATAATATCAATGAAATTTCCTTCATTTTACCATATAATGTTTAAAAGTATGTCTGTTTATATAATTATGTCGTTTGATTTATTCGTTAAAAGAAGGTGCTTACTAATGCTACAAATTATCGGAATGAATAAAAATAAAGTAATAGAACTTAATATTTCACTAGAAGAAGCTAAGTCTTCCAAGTATACCTGGTTTTGGGTGGATATGAACGAGCCAACGCAAGAAGAGATTCAATTACTAACAACTGAATTTAAATTTCATCAACTGGCAATTGAAGATTGTTTAGAGTACGTTCAAAGACCGAAGCTAGATTATTATGAAGGATATCATTTTTTAATTTTACATGAATTACAAAAGTTGGACTTAGAAGAAACTGAAATTGACATATTTGTTAGTGATCATTTCGTTGTCACATTTCATATGCATAGAAGTCCAATCATTTCTCAAGTCTTAGAAAGTGTACATACAGATCGCAGAGCATCAAAAAGTCCATTGCATTTGACACATCGTATAATTGATGAATTAGTAGATAGTTACTTTCCGCTAATGTATCGGTTAGAAGATGAGTTAGCCGATTTAGAAGTCGATCAAATGAAGAAACAAGTACATAATGCAGTTGAACGATTATATGATATTCGAACAGATTTATCCAAACTAAGAAGAACAATTTTACCAACAAGAGATTTATTATACCGAATATTAAATTCAAACCGTTTTAAAGATATTTCAGAACATCGTATTTATTTTGAGGATATTCATGATCATTTAATGAAACTATCTGATATGATTGAGGCAAACCGTGATTTAGCATCCGATATTCGTGAAAGCTACTTTTCACTAAGCTCAGAAAAAATGAATGGAATTATGAAGACTCTTACAATCATTTCTTCATTCTTCTTACCATTAACATTTATTGTTGGTTTATACGGAATGAATTTCCATTTTATGCCTGAACTGACTTGGAAATATGGATATTTATTTGTATTAGTGATTATGGGATTCGTGACTTTACTAATGTACATATTTTTTAAAAGAAAAGGTTGGTTTTAAGTCGCCGAGTGGAGATACTTGGCGACTTTTCTTATATTTTAGGATTCTTTGTAGGAATGTGGCATTCTATGTAGAAATCTTTTTTTGAATTATTTGTATTAATAATTAGAAGATTAAATAACTATGATATAATTTGTTGAAAGAAGGCTTATGGAGGTCACGGAACATGCTGCAATTAAAAGATTTATTAATTCAATTTGCAATCATCATCATTCCGGTCTTTTTATATGAAATGTTTTGGTTAAGTAGATATCACAATACTAGTCCGAAACAAAATAGATTACTAGTTGGATTATTATCC
>NZ_JBALMS010000132.1:0-13988 GCF_036962205.1 Bacillus sp. JJ664
TTTTCATATATAAACAGAATCATACAGACAAAATTAATTTGTTTGAATTGTGTAAAAATATGGATAATAAATACTTTTGTAGTATAACACAAAACAACGAAGCACTGTAAAGTATTTTGTATTGTCAGACAAATCTTGCAATACTGATTTTTCATACTAAACTATATATATATCAGTACTTTTCCGGTTAGGGAAGGCAAAATGTGTCTAATCTAAAAGACCTATATTTAAATAATAATAAGTTTTTGAAATATTTCAAGGTTTTTCTCTATTTTGTTATCTTAGATTAATAATTTTTAATAAAAGTAAATAATTGGAAGTGTCGGAATTTGTAGAATTATATAACAAGTATTTGTCTTGTTTTAATATTCAATTAATTCATATGGACGATTTTCTAAAATTTGGATATACTAATAGTAATTTTAATGAAACGGAGTGATGTTATATGGGAAATTCAATGAGTTTACTAAATAAGAACGCAATTACAAGGGGACAAGAAATGAAGTAATTCTTCATTATTGTCCTTATACTCAGGAGGACAAAATGAATTTAGAACAATTAGGATGGAAAGATGTGTTCGGAGAAAAAAATCAATCAACTAAAGTGGCACGTGTCATATCTGAACAAAGACAAATTTACAAATTACATGATGGAGAAAATGAATTGAATGGAGAAGTTTCTGGGAAATTTCAATTCCAAGCTAAAGTTAAAAGTGATTATCCATCGGTTGGAGATTGGGTGGTCATTGAACCACTAGAAGGCGAAAATAAAGCGATTATTCAAAAAGTTTTACCTAGGATGAGTCAATTTTCAAGACAATCCGCAGGAGGCAAGACGGAAGAACAGGTTGTTGCCGCAAATATCGATTTTGTGTTTTTAGTCATGGCACTAAATAATGACTTTAATATAAGAAGATTAGAACGTTATTTGTTAGTTGCATATGAAAGTGGTGCAAACCCAATTATCGTTCTAACGAAAAAAGATTTATGTGATGATCTTGCTTCTAGAATTGCAGAGGTTGAAGAGATTGCATTCGGTATCCCAGTTTTTACAGTAAACAGTACAAACGGTGAGGGTATTGAAGAAGTTAAAAATCTTGTTTCAGAAGGGAAAACGGTATCCCTTTTAGGTTCATCAGGTGTAGGTAAATCAACATTATTAAATGCATTAATAGGTGAATTGAAACAAATTACGCAGGATGTTCGTGAAGGTGATGATCGAGGGAAGCATACAACAACCCATCGTGAATTATTCTTCTTACCAACAGGTGGAATGGTGATTGATACACCAGGTATGCGAGAACTTCAATTATGGGGTGGAGAAGATCATATTGGCTCGACTTTTTCTGATGTAGATGAATTAGCGAAAACATGTAAATTCTCCGATTGTACCCATGAGAAAGAACCTGGATGTGCTGTTAATGAAGCCATTTCAAATGGTACGCTAGACGCTCAAAGATTAACAAGTTATCGAAAATTAATGAGAGAATTGGCATATGCTGAAAGAAAGCAAGATGCTTCACTAGCACGGATTGAAAAAGATAAGTGGAAAAAAATGCATAAGATGATGAATACGAAATCTTATAAATAGAAGAAGAGTATTATACTCTTCTTTTTCTTTTGGAAAGACTCTAATATAAGATGTCAAATTTTTCTCAGACTTAAGACCGAGAAAAAACAATACTTAAGGTTGTTAACGATTTACATAAAAATAGATAAACTACATATTACAAGCGTTACTAACAATTTGCTTTCAGTTGTTATTAACAAGTTACGTTTAGTGAATAGAGGAGAGCAATATGAAGCATTTAAAGCATTTAAGACGATTGTCTAGCAATGAGTTAATTGGAATATTATTTATCATTGCAGGTATAGGACTTTTATTTGATTTGTTTTTAAATCCATTTGCAATTATTGCAGCAGGAGTCGGTATATATTTAATTCAATATGGTGCAAAAAAACGAAAAGTATATCCTTCCACATCAGCAAATATTGCATTTTTTGGTGGAATTATATTATTTATTAGCAATGTATTTCAACTGAAGTCAATTTTAGGTGTTTTAGCATTTATCGTAATCTATATAGGTTACCTAATTTTTATCAACTCAAAATTAAATGAAAAAATTGTCATACCGCTCACACAAGAGAAAACAAGTACTGGTGTATTTGAAACGAAATCATTAATTTCTAATCGATTTTTCTCAAATATACGAATGAAAAATGATACGACATTTGAATTAGATGATGTCGATTATTATTTTGGAATTGGTGATGTTGAGATTGATTTAACAGATTCATTTATTCCTGAAGGTGAAACTGTTTTAGCAATCAATGGTTTGATCGGTAACATCACATTATTTGTACCATATGATGTAGAGTTATCTATACATCATGCAACTTTATTTGGAAAAGTTAATATCTTAAAAAATGAGTTAAAAGGTTTTAATAAAAATTGCAAATTTACTACAAATGATTATAAAGAGGCATCAAGAAAATTAAAAATTATTACCTCACTAGCAGCTGGAAAAATAGAGGTGACAAACAGATGAAAATAGATAAGGGAATATTTTTATCAATCTGTATGGCATCTCTGACATCTAGCGCATTAATTTGTGGGATTGTCTATTATTTCATAGATCAAACGCTATTTGATAAATTAATGATTTATAAAGTAGGGAAATTATCATTATTATTAATCATTTTCATCGCGATTCTAATCATCGCGATTGTATATAGTACAGCAGTTCTTAGTACAATTCGTCATAATGAAAAAGCTCTATTAACAGGAATGACTAAAGCAGAAAACGGCACTTATCATAAGGAAACAGGTCATTCTATTCGATCAATTGAAAATGATATCGAATCAAATCTCCTTAAAATATCTAAACAGATTGAAGATTCGAGAAAAACTGTTCAAAAATTAGTTGATGAAAAGAAATTAATTGAATCACAAACAATAGAGGATGTTGTTACAAAAGAAAGACACAGATTAGCAAGAGAGTTACACGATTCAGTAAGCCAACAGTTATTTGCAATATCGATGATGATTTCCGCAATTAATGAACTAGGCGATACAACCTATCAGGAACAATTGCAATATATTGAAAAAATGGCTGTTAATGCCCAATCTGAGATGCGAGCTTTATTACTTCATTTAAGACCTGTCCAATTAGAAGGGAAAAGCTTAAAGGAAGGTGTAGAAAAGCTATTAGATGATTTAACAAATCGTCAGGCTCTCCAGTTAAAATGGAAAATCGATGATATTTCACTGTCAAAAGGCGTTGAAGATCATTTATTTAGAATCATACAAGAAGCTTTATCAAATACACTTAGACATGCAAATGCGAAGACTTTTGAAATTAGAATTAGAAGTATTGAAGATTTTGTATTAGTACGGATGATTGATGACGGAATCGGTTTTGATATTGAAAAACGTAAAACAGGTTCTTATGGAATTCAGTCTATTAGTGAACGTGCCTCTGAAATTGGAGGGACTGCAAAAATTGTTAGTATTCCAAATCGAGGGACGCAAATTGAAGTGAAAGTTCCAGTAATTGAATAGAGGTGCTGAAGAGTGATTAAAGTAGTATTAGTTGATGACCACGAAATGGTACGAATGGGTGTATCTACATATCTTAGTACGCAAAACGATATTGAAGTAGTTGGTCAAGCAAGTAATGGAAAAGAAGGAATTGAGCTTGTATTAAATACGAAACCGGATATTATTTTAATGGATTTAGTTATGGAAGTAATGGACGGAATTGAAGCGACTAAACAAATTATTGCCAAATGGCCAGATGCAAAGATTATTATCGTTACGAGTTTTATAGATGATGAAAATGTATATCCAGCAATCGACGCTGGTGCGATCAGCTATATGTTAAAAACATCAAGAGCAAGTGATATCGCAAATGCAATTCGTACAACTCATAAAGGCGGTTCAGTACTAGAGCCTGTCGTAACAGGTAAAATGATGAATCGTATGAGAAAATCCTCACATCGTGAATTGCATGATGATTTAACAGCAAGAGAACAAGAAGTTCTTCACTTGATGACTGAAGGAAAATCAAATCAAGAAATAGCAGATGCACTATTTGTGTCATTAAAAACAGTCAAAACACATGTCAGTAACATTCTAACAAAATTAGAAGTAGTTGACCGTACACAAGCCGTTATTTATGCTTTTAGACATGGAATTGTTGAACAAAAGTAAAAGCTATTTCCAAGAAAATGTTTGAAAACAATTTAATAAACATTCGAAAAGCAACTAATTCACTTAGAGATTAGTTGCTTTTTTATTGAACTTTTTCATTTGAAACGGAAATGAAAGTATTATCATATACCTATGGAAAGTGAGCATCCAGGAGTTGTCTTAAACTAACGGATACTTAAAAGCAACATTTAATAAGAAACCAGCCTTTTAGAGAGTATTTCTTTTAAATGGTTTAATCATTTTCACAGTTTTTTAGTGAAATGCAGTTTAATAAATTTAGGTTATGGATAAGAAATGGTAAGATAGTATAATGAGTTTTACATAACGTTAAGGAGGAGAATCACATTTGTTTAGTACATTAAATCATAAAAAAATTAAAGAAATGTGCGGTGAAGTCTCCTTCAAACGAGGAGAATCTTTTTTTCGCGCTAAGAAAGTAATATTTAAAAAATTTAATATAGATGAATGTCATGCAATTGTAAAAGGTACAGAAGATTTTGAAGTAGATATAAAAAGTGACTCTAAAGATATGTTGCAAACATCATGTAGTTGTCCATCACTTGCATCTTATCATAGAGATTGTCAGCATATCGCTGCTGTATTAATTGCAATGTGTGACCATCTTCAAAAAGGGACAACTCCGAGCTTAAATAGTAGTTTCACTGATTTTAATTCATCAAACTCAGATCTTACAGATGGATTTGTTAAGTTATTCAACGAAAAAAAGACAAATCGATCAAGTCGAAAGCAACGTCTTTTTGAAACAAGACAAACCATCAATGCAGAATTCACGTTACAAGTTATTTCTTTACAAAATGAAAGTCATATATGTGGGATTCAAGTAAATGTCGGCCCATCTAGAGTGGGGAATATTCGAGAGTTCTTGGAAAATGTAAAAATCGGACAACCTACGGAAATTTCAACGTCGTTTACTTATGATCCAAACTTACATTGCTTATTAAAAGAGACAGATGATGTAGTACAATTAATGATCCAATTAATGGACGATGAAAAATCGTTTTTGGAGCATATTCATGATCAAACTTTTACTAAAAATAATCATGACACATTATTCATTCCAACAACATCATGGGAACAGTTAGTCAATTCATTATTGCAAGTTCCGATTGTAAAATTGGATACATATGAAAAATCGTATAATGAATTGCAAGTTGCATCACATTTACTGCCTTTGCAATTTGATATTATTGAAGCCAATAAAAAAGATTTCCAATTAAATGTGTATGGTTTAGAAGATGTTATCGTATTGAACTCCTATTCTTACGTACTAAAGAAGGGGAAGTTTTACAAGCTGAAGAGTGAAGATTTTATCAGATTAACAGATTTAAAATCGATGTTACATGATTCAGGAACGACTATTATTCCAATCCCATCAAATCAAATTAAATTCTTTATGGATACAGTCATACCTGGCTTGAAGAGATTAGGAGAAGTCCAAATTTCCGAAGCATTTTTAAGGAAATTCGACAGGCCCCCTTTAGTTGCAAAATTATATTTAGATCGTGTGAAAAATCGTTTACTTGCAGGACTAGATTTTCATTATGATCATATTTTAATAAATCCATTAGATCATCGCGATTTTATCAATCATTCGAATGTAACGAGAGATGAAGAAAAAGAATATGAAATATTACAACTAATGGAAGAATGTTCATTTTCAAAAACTGATAGTGGCTATTATTTGCATAATGAAGAATTAGAGTACGAGTTTTTACACCATAAAATCCCAAAACTAGAGAAACTAGTACAAATACATGCTACTACAGCTGTGAGAAATCGAATATTTAGGGGGAATACATTCCCTAAAATAAATGTAAAAGTGAAAAAGGAACGAACAAATTGGTTAGAATTTACGTTTAAAATGGATGGTATTTCTGAAAATGAAATTCGTGAAGTTATTTCGGCATTAAAAGAGAAAAGAAAATATTATAGATTAAAAAATGGGACTTTATTTACACTTGAAACGAGAGAATTTGCAGAAATTCAACGCTTCTTGAAAGAGGTTCCGAGTCAAGAAGAAGATTTAATCAGTGGTTTGAATTTACCAATCGTGAGAGGGCTTCAACTTATTGATTCCGAAGATAACCCAAATTCATTTGAACTAGAAAAGTCTTTCCATGAGTTTTTAGATCAAATTCAAAATCCCGGAATCATTGATATTCAAATACCTGATTGTGTTGAGCCGATTTTAAGAGATTATCAAAAACATGGGTATAAGTGGATGAAAACATTGGCTAATTATGGATTCGGTGGGATTTTAGCTGATGATATGGGGTTAGGTAAAACATTGCAAAGTATTTCATATATTTTATCGATACTTCCAGAAGTACAAAACAAGAATTTACCCGTACTTGTCGTGTGTCCATCTTCTTTGACTTATAATTGGCTAAGTGAATTTTATAAATTTGCACCGAATATTAAAACAGTTATATTGGACGGGAAGAAGCACGATCGGATGAAGCTACAAGAAGATGTTTCAACAGTTGATGTCGTCATAACTTCTTATCCATTGTTACGAAAAGATATTAAATGGTTTGAAAAACAAACATTTCATACTGTATTTTTCGACGAGGCTCAAAACTTTAAAAATCCATTAACGCAAACTGCAAGAGCTGTTAAAAATCTTCAGGCAAACTATCGTTTTGGGTTAACAGGAACTCCTGTAGAAAACTCACTTGAAGAGCTTTGGTCAATTTATCATGTAGTCTTTCCTGAGCTGTTTCAAGGTTTAAAAGAATATAGCAATTTAACAAAAAAGACAATTGCTCGGAGAATTCGCCCATTCTTATTAAGAAGAATGAAAGAAGATGTGCTGAAAGAGTTACCTGAAAAGGTAGAGATGATTGAATCAGAGGAATTATTACCTGAACAGAAAAAATTGTATGCAGCTTACTTAGCAAAGCTTCGTCAAGAAACTTTAAAGCATTTAGATAAAGACAAATCATTCGGAAAAACACGGATTCGAATACTTGCCGGCATCACAAGGTTAAGGCAAATCTGTTGTCATCCTGCATTATTTATCGAAGGATACAAAGGGAGTTCTGCAAAATTTGAGCAGCTAATGCAAATTATTGAAGAATCGAAACATGCGAATAGAAGAGTATTGATTTTTTCTCAATTTACGAAAATGCTTGAAATGATCGGTAGGGAATTATCAAACAATGGAGATGAGTTTTTCTATCTCGATGGAAGTACAAGCTCTGAAAAGCGATTAGAAATGTGTAATCGTTTTAATGATGGCGAATGTGATTTCTTTTTAATTTCACTAAAAGCTGGTGGAGTAGGTTTAAATTTAACTGGGGCAAATACGGTAGTCTTATACGATCTATGGTGGAATCCAGCAGTAGAGCAACAGGCCGCGGATCGTGCGTACCGAATCGGACAGAAAAATGATGTGCAAGTTATTAAGTTAGTTGCCCGAGGTACAATTGAAGAAAAAATGAATGAACTTCAATCTAAGAAAAAAGAATTGGTTGAAGAGATTATTGACTCAGATGATAATGTATCTTCTACTTTAACTGAAGAGGATATTAGAGAAATATTAATGATTTAACCACAAGTGAAAATAAGATATATAGGATTTTTTCATTTAATATTGTTACTATTTAGTATGTGTTAGTTGATTACAACTCCAGGACGCTTCCTTTCCGTGGGGCTAGATCTGAGCCTCCTCGGCAAGCCTCCGGGGTCTCAGCCTTCCCACTACTCCTATAGGAGTCTCGCATCTTCCGTTGTAATCAACTTCTGTTTTATATCTATACACAAATTCAACAACTGTTTAAAATAGAGCCATTTCATAAGAAGCACAGATTTACTTTACTCCTCATTAACACAAAGAGTCTATCCTCTCTCAAGCAGTAGATATCTTCGTTGTTTCGCCAACTCGTGGTGCTCATTACCGTTTAAGATACTCCGCTCCACATCAGTCTTCACAATTTAAAAGACATGCGTTTTCTAATCTGAACAAATTTCTAGATTATTTGTACTTTGTCTGCAAACTTACCTCTCATTAATATAAAGCGTTTTTTAATGGTTACTTTTCTCTTTTAACAATAAGTTTCAATCTATCCATTCTGAAAAAATTGAAATACGAGTATATTAGAATGAAGCCTAATTTATATATGAAACTTATTTTTGAGAATGAAATTGAAGGGAGAATGTTAGATGGCCATCATTCGAAAATTTACAAATGTTTCAGCTGGTGTACCTGGGCCAAAAGGATCCAAATTAATGGAATTACGAAATCAATATGTACCAAATGGTGTTGGTAATAATACTCCCGTTTTTGTTGAAAAAGCCCATGGTTCAATCATAGAGGATGTTGATGGTAATAGATTATTAGATTTCGCAGGTGCGATTGGTACTCTAAATGTAGGTCATACTCCAGAGCATGTGGTACAAGCGATAAAACAGCAAGCTGATCAATTCATTCACTCTTGCTTTCATGTAGGGATGTATAAACCATATATTGATTTAGCGATGAAACTTTCTAACATAACACCGGGTAGTTTTTCTAAAAAGACGATTTTATTAAATAGTGGGGCAGAAGCTGTTGAAAATGCTGTGAAAATTGCTAGGAAGTACACAGGGCGTTCCGGGATCGTTTCATTTACTAGAGGTTTTCATGGTCGTACATTACTAGGAATGTCATTAACAAGTAAAGTAAAACCGTATAAATACAAAATGGGTCCATTTGCACCGGCTACATATAAAGCACAATTTCCTTATCTTGCACATCGACCAAATGGTCAGACTGAGGAAGAGTATGTTGACTTTTGTATTCATCAGTTTAATGATTTTCTATTAACTGAAGTTTCTCCTGATGAAATTGCTGCTGTAATCATGGAGCCTGTACAAGGTGAGGGTGGGTTTATCGTTCCACCTAAACGTTTTGTGAAAGAAATATATACAATCTGTAAAAAACATGGAATTTTATTTATTGCCGATGAAATTCAAACAGGCTTTGGGCGAACTGGTGAATTATTCGCTTCGACGTATTTTGAAATAGTACCTGATCTCATCACAATGTCTAAATCAATCGCTGCCGGTGTACCGATTAGTGCAGTTACAGGACGTTCCGAAATAATGGACGCTCCGTCGCCGGGGGAAATTGGTGGAACATATGGTGGAAGTCCATTAGGTTGTGTTGCAGCACTTGAGGTGATCGAGCAAATTGAAAAAGAAAGACTTTGGGAAAGAGCAAATTTGATTGGCACAACAATTAAAAATTGCTTTAACGAATTGAAAGAAGAACAACCAATAATATATGATGTCCGAGGGCTAGGAGCGATGGTCGGAATTGAGTTTGTTGATCCGATAACTCGTCAACCAGCCAGAGAATTGGTAGCTGCACTAACAAAGACTTGTTATGAAAATGGATTAATCATTTTAAGTGCAGGTGTTCATAGTAATGTCCTTCGCTTTTTAACTCCCTTAATCATTTCTGATGAGGAACTAAATGAAGGTCTTGACATACTAAAGTATTCATTTCAACAAGTGATTGGCAAGCATAAAACCGAGGTGAAATAAATTGAAGAAGAAACTATATATAAATGGTAAATGGATAGATGGAATCGATCATGTTGATTTAATTGCACCACATTCAGATGTGAAGTTAGCTGAGATCCCTTTAGCATCTTTGGACCAATTAGAAGAAGCAATAACGGCTGCCAAAAACGCAAGAGATGAAATGGGAAAACTGAGCGCTTTTGAAAGAAGTGTGATTTTAGAGCAATTAGTAGAGCAATTTAAAGCAAACCGAAGTAGTTTAGCAGAGATTCTTGCATTGGAAGCGGCAAAGCCTTTAAAAGCAGCATTAGGTGAGATTGATCGAACAATTGCGACATATAAAATTGCCGCTGAAGAAGCGAAAAGAATTTATGGTGAAACATTACCTTTAGATGCAGTAGCTGGTGGGGAGGGCAGGATCACATATACTGTTAGGGAACCAATCGGTGTTATCGGAGCTATTACACCCTTTAATTTCCCATTTAATTTAGTTGCACATAAGGTTGGACCTGCAATCGCAGCTGGGAATACAATTATATTGAAGCCGGCAAGCCAAACTCCTTTATCAGCGTACGCATTAGCTGAAATGCTTGATCAAACTGATTTACCTAAAGGTGCATTTAATTTAGTTACTGGAAAAGGATCTGAAATTGGAGATGCACTCGTAAAACATGCAGATGTGAAAGCAATTACTTTTACGGGAAGCCCTGAAGTAGGTATTTCCTTAAAAAATAAAGCAGGGCTAAAAAAGGTTACCCTTGAACTCGGTTCAAATGCGGCATTAATTATTGATGAAGGTGTAAATTTATCAGATGAATTAATCAACCGCTGCGTATGGGGTGCCTTTATTTATAATGGTCAGGTGTGCATTTCATTACAGCGGATCTATGTACACGAATCACTTACAGAAGAATTCTTAAGTAAAATGAAAGTTGCTGTTGAAAAATTAATTGTTGGTTCACCACTAGACTTAAAAACTGATATCAGCGCATTAATTTCAAAGAAAGATGTCTTAAGAATTGATCAATGGGTGAAAAATTCATTAGAAAACGGTGCTAGATTAATAACAGGTGGGAACGTCATCAATGAACGTATTTATTCACCTACTGTCTTAGCGAACGTAAGCAATACATGCGAAGTTTCTTGTAATGAAGTATTCGGTCCAGTTGTAATAGTTAACTCATTTAAGGACTTTGATGAAGCAATTAACGAAGTGAATAATAGTAGATATGGATTGCAGGCAGGAATCTTTACTGAAAATCTAAAACGTGCACTATATGCAACAAAGAAATTACATGTAGGTGGCGTACTCGTTAACGATGTACCGACTTTTCGAGTTGATTTAATGCCATATGGTGGCGTGAAAGAAAGCGGATATGGTAGAGAAGGAATTAAATATGCAATTCAAGAAATGACTGAAATGAAATTAATCTCGATTAAAATGTAATTTTGTGTACTAAAATTTTAAAGTAAAGACGTACCAATATAAATTGGTATGTCTTTTTTTCTAGCATTTAAAAAATGTAAGGTTAAATCAAAACATTCACTAAAGATTCTGAATTATATGTTATATTAATGATAGACATTTTTACATAAAAGTAATAATAGGGTAGGTAATTAAATGGACCAATTAAAAGGGTATTATTGGACAATCTTTGAGGTTTTCTTAGCATTTCTCATCGGATCAATCACAACTAATGTCATCATTAGACAGCTTTATGCAATCAATGATGTTCAATTTTTAGGAAATATAAGTGTGATATGGTTTAGTGTTAGTTTTATGATCTACGGGCTTGAATCACTTATCAGATTACTAATTTGGAAGAATTCGGAACAATTAAAGAAGAGAATAAGTGGCTACTTTTTTTGGTCAGTATTATTCATTTCAATCATTATAGTATTAATTCCAATATTCAAAGGTGAAATTCCATATTAAAGGAGAATATAAGATGGAAATCAAGAGATTAACAATTGAAAATCTAGATGAATTTATTGAATTAAGAAGTGAAGGTTTAACATTATCACCTGAGGCATTTGGTGAAAGTTTAAGAGAATACACAACTAAAACATATGAGCAGCATAAAGCGATTTTTCCTTCTACAGATGATAACTTTATAATTGGAGCCTTTGAAAAAAGTAAGCTTGTAGGAGTTGTAGGATTTTTTCAAAAGCGAGCTGAAAAGATGAAACATAAGGGCGCGATCTGGGGTATGTATATTACACCTAGCCAAAGAGGAACTGGGTTAGGAAAAAAATTACTTCAATCTGCAATTGATCAAGCGATAATTATTGAAGACATTTTACAGATTGAATTAGCGGTGATTTCTACAAATATTCCTGCCAAAAAATTATATGAGTCAGTAGATTTTGTGAGCTTCGGAATTGAAAAAAGAGCGATTATGGTAGATGGTGTTTTCTATGACGAGGATCATATGGTAAAAATTATTAAATAAGCAGATTTAATTATGAATTAAATAAAAAAGTGAAGTAGATTAGTCATTCTACTTCACTTTTTTCTATGATTATATTAAAAGTATTGAATGATACAAACAAAAAGTAGTGCAAATAGAATTGAGGGTAACATATTACCAATTTTAATTTTCATAACGCCTAGTGAGTTTAGTCCTAGTGCAAGTAATAAGATCCCGCCAGTTCCTGAAATTTCAGCAATTATGGCATTTAATAAATGCTGTGTTACTAGATTAGGTACAAATGAAGCAAAAATGGCGATGAAGCCTTGGTATAAAAATACCGGTAAAAATGAAAATAAAACACCAACGCCAAGAGTAGAAGTTAAAATGATAGAAAGAAATCCATCCATTAAGGATTTTGTATATAAAATTTCATGATTATGTCGAAGTCCGCTATCAAGTGCTCCTAAAATCGCCATCGCTCCAACGCAGAAAAGTAATGTTGAAGTTACAAAACCTTTAGATATAGATCCTTCACTCTTCGTTTTTACTTTACTTTCAATAAATTGCCCTAGTTTATCTAATTTCCCTTCAATATCAAGCCATTCTCCAACCACAGCTCCTAAAGCTAAACTGAAAATAACGATTAAAACTTGATTCGTTTTCATCGCAAGGCTAATCCCCAACACAATAATGACAAGAGAAATTGATTGTGTAACTAAATTTTTCATCCGTTCTGGAATTCTTTTAATAAATAAACCTAGTAATGAACCAATAATAATTGCGATTGCATTCACAATTGAACCTAGTAATACCATGATAATCCCCTTTAATATCTATTTTATACCTATGCTCTGATAACCGAATAAACAGAGCAATTTTTTTGCATTAATCTATTTTTAAGACAATTTTGCCGATGTTTAGATTTTTCTCCATTCGATGATGTGCCTCGTTTACTTCTTTCCAACTAACAATTGTATCAATAACTGGTTTAATTTTTTTAGATGCGATTAAAGGTAAGACTGCTTGAGTGAATTGATTTGTTAAATAAATTTTTTGATCAAGTGTTTGTGAACGTAGTGTACTACCGATAATAGAGATCCGTTTCATTAGTAATGGTAATAGATTGAATTCGTTGATTTTTGAGCCGGTCATTGTTCCGATTAGAATTAAACGACCATTCGTATGTAATGATTGAATGTTTTGATGGAAATAATCTGCGCCAACGAAATCTAAAATTAAATCTACACCTTTACCATTTGTTATTTTTTCAACTTCTGTTTGGAAATTTTGGTTTTTATAATTGATGGCATGGTTTGCGCCTAATTGCAGACAGGCATCTAATTTTTCCTTTGTTCCTGCTGTGACAATAGAGTTTGCACCAAATTCTTTCGCAAGCTGAATTGCCGCTGTTCCAACACCGCTGGCACCAGCATGAATTAATACTGTTTCTTTTTCTTTTAATCGACCAAGTTCAAATACATTTAAATATGCTGTTAAAAAAACTTCAGGAATGGCTGCGGCTTCTTCAAAATTCATATCGTCCGGTATTGGAATTGCAAGTTGTGATGGAAGAGATACATATTCAGCATAACCGCCTCCTGGTAATAAACCACATACTCTGTCACCAATTTTCCAGTTCGTTACATTTTTACCGATTTCTTCGATCATGCCTGACATCTCTAACCCTAATATTGGCGAAGCACCTGGAGGAACGGGATATTTACCATATTTTTGAAGAATATCTGCTCTATTTAAGGCCGTTGCATGAACTTTAACGAGAAGTTCATCATCACCGATCGTAGGAGTAATGTCATTTCCAATAAATAATTCTTT
>NZ_JBALMS010000133.1:0-1679 GCF_036962205.1 Bacillus sp. JJ664
GTACTAATATTAGGGACTATAATATATTCTGTCTTCTTTCGCTAACTGGCCCGTTAGTTCAATTACAAGCTAAATTGTCATTAAATTAAATGAACATATTAATAGTACATAAAAGGATAGAAATTGCAGAAAAATGTTTTCTGCTTTCCTATCCGTCTTTTTTACTTTAAAAGTGAGAGATTAACACTTATTTGTCCTCAATACATAACCCTAACTGCTTCATCTTCTAATTGCATTAGACGAAGTTGCTCTTGAAGGATAAGTTTCATCCCATCATCATCATAAAGCAATCCTTGAGACAGAGCATCTCTTAAAAATACTAACCTGGCTTCATTGGAAGATGTTTTGAAAAATTGCTTTACATCTTCACGATAAAAAGCACGTTTAAAATCAAATAAATCTTGTTTCTGAATTTCTTCTTTGTTTGTAATATTTTTGTTAATTACTCCAATACTGTCTTCTGTAGGTAATACAATTTCATCTTCTCTCTCAAGTTTTACCTTTTGCATATAGCCATTCAATGAGCGAATTGGTTCAAGAAAGAATCTTTGACGAACCCTATCACTGATTTTAAGATCGATATCATCTATAGCTTGAAACGTTGCTAATTCGGGATTTTCTTTTATGTATTCTTCGCTTGTTGTCACATCAACATTAAAAAGCGCATCAGGTGCAAAGCAAAGTAGTCTTAAAAAATCATGAATATTTCTAGCAACAATTCGTACTGGGTCATCAGAATCCATTGGAGAGACACGAATGATATATGCATCCTCTAGGTCTTTTACTTGTCCAAAATCAGTTAAAAATCCGAAGTGAACACCATCAACACCAGGACTGGCGAATTGAATCACATCGACTGGTGTGTTTAAATAACGAGTATCTATTTCAGCTAGTGAAAAGTCAAACCCCATTAATTCATCATACGCTAATAAGCCTTCGCTTTTTAGTTGCTTCTGAAAATCAATTATTTCATTTAATGTTTTGGGGATTTCATATTTACCATAATTCAACTTTACTTTATCCATGCTATTGTTCTCCTTCACCAATTGACTGCTCGAAATAAAAAATAATAAAAATACTAATAGAGACATAAAAATTTTTCTAAGCATAATCATCCAGTCCAATATATTTGTGCGATAAGTTTTGCTATCTAAATAAGTATAACTTTTAATCCATGATAGCTAAATAAAAAGTAAAAAGAATTTTCGTTATTTTATATTACTAACAAGCGCATTAGTTACAAAACATGATCGACAAATTCGTCGTTCTTTTGGTGCAAATAGGCAGATTAGCTAAATAATGATTCGAGTAATTGTGTTAATATTATGTTAATATTGTGTTAGATATAAATCTTTATTTAAGGATGAAAAACTGTGGAAAGTAATTTAGCTGAACATATACTTGGAGTAATTTTGTTATTTTTAGGTGTTTTCTGCATAGTTGAATTCATTTTTAGAATGAATAAAAGAAGATTCTATGAACAAGAAAACTTCTACATGGGGTGGTTTGGTCCTTTTGCATTTTTACCAAAACCATATAATTTTTATTTTGCAAAAGTCATGTGGACAATTATCTCATTATTCGTAATGTTTGCCACGTTAGATGTAAGTATGTGGTGGTTGTTTCAAATAGATATATATGAGTACATCGATTATATACGTTCCTTCTTCAACTAACTG
>NZ_JBALMS010000134.1:0-7414 GCF_036962205.1 Bacillus sp. JJ664
TTTCAAAAGTGAGAGTTCTGAGCTAAATCCAGGACCTAATGCGCATAATAAACCATGATCGCTTTTCTTCCCTATTTTCATAAATTCTTTTAAAACAAATAGAACAGTACAGGATGACATATTTCCATATTTTTTTAATATATCCAGCGAGATCCTCGTCTTTGTTTCATCAATTTCTAGTGAATCAACATATGCATCCAATACTTTTTTCCCACCAGGATGTGCAATAAAATGTGTTACGTCATTCAATACTATATTATTAACACTTAAAAAATTTGTTACGACAGGCTCTAACCAATTTTTTATAATTGAAGGAATATCTCTTGAAAAAATAACAAAAAGACCTGCATTTCGAACATCCCATCCCATAACATCTAATGAATTTGGCATCAAAGTTGAATGTGTTTGCTCAATCTTTGGAAGTGCAACGTGAATTGTACGTTCCTTCAATTTGCTTTCATCACCAATTACCACTACAGCTGCTGCGCCATCCGCAAATAGAGAAGTTCCGATGATATTGCTTTTGGATAAATCTTCTTTTTGAAAGGTTAAACTACAGAGTTCTACTGCGATTAGTAAAATATTAGACTCTGGATGTGCTTTACAATAATCAAAGGCACGAGCAATTCCGCTTGCACCACCAGCACACCCTAATCCCCAAATTGGTATTCTTTTAATCGTCGATTTAAAAGGTAAGATATTTGCGATATGTGCATCTATTGTAGGGGTAGATATACCAGTCGACGAAACAAATATTATGCCATCAATTTCATCAATTAAAATTTCTGAAGATAAAAACTCTTTATTTTCCAAACAATCTTTTAATGCATCTAATGAAAGCTGAATTGCTGTCTCAACATATGTTTGGTTCTTTTCTTCAAAACTGTGCGTCTCGCTATACCATGATAACTCTTTAGAAAGATATCTCGACTGAATTTCTCCATTTTGAAATACAGATAAAAGCCTGTCGATTGATGGGTATTTGCTTAAAAATAATTCTCTAACAAATGGGACAATGTTTTCTTGGTTTATTTTATGTTCAGGAACAGCTGTTCCAACAGATAAGATCAAAGGCATAATTTACCATCCTTTCTACTTCTTACCTTTTGTAAAATGAAGGAATTTTATGCAAAAAAAAAACAATTCAAGGATTCATTCACAATAATGAACGAATACCATTGAATTGCCTAAACGTTTCAAAGGAGTTTTTATTTCTATGTTGTGCAAATTAAGTATAACTGATTTAAACGTTTCAATCAGTGGTCAATTATTTCCATTTTCAAACTAAACGCTAATTCATTATACTGCTACATAATCATTCAAACTGCTCTTAAGAAAGTCATGCTTCTGAGCCCATATTCTGCTCAGAAAATGATAATTCATATAAATTTGCGTACTTGTTCTCAAGGTATTCAATATAATATTGAACGTTTAATTCTTCACCAGTTACATCTTTTAACAGTTCTTGAGGGGTTTTTGTTGCTCCGTATTGATGAATATTTATTTTTAACCAATTCAGTATTGAATGAAAATCATTAGATTCGATTAATTCATTTACATTTGTTAAATCTTTGTCCATTGTTGCTTTTATTTGTGCTGCATACATTGCACCTAGAGCATAGGTTGGAAAATATCCAAAGAGACCCATAGACCAATGAACGTCTTGTAAAACACCTTCACGATTTGTAGGTGGAATAATTCCAAGATATTCTTCCATTTTTTTATTCCAAATTGTTGGCAAATCCTTCACTTCGATTAGCCCATCTAATAAGTCCTTTTCAATTTCATAACGTACCATAATATGAAGTGGATATGTTAATTCATCAGCTTCGATCCGAATATATGATGGTTTACTATGATTAATCGCTTTGTAGAAATCCTCTAGGCTTACATCATCTAACACACCATTTAATTTCTTCGTCAATTTAGCATAATTACCCTTCCAAAATTCAAAGCTTTGTCCAATCATTTTTTCATATAAAAGTGATTGTGATTCGTGAATTCCAAGTGATGCTCCTTGGGCAATCGGTAATCCTTCCAAGCTTTTTGAAATATTTTGCTCATACAATGCATGACCACATTCATGAATTGTACTAAATAGCGCTTTCGCAAAATAATCTTCATGATATTTAGTCGTTACCCGAACATCACCTAAGTTTATATTTGTAGCAAATGGATGTGAAGTTTCATCTAAACGACCTGAGTTAAAATCGTAACCAAGCGTAGTTAAAAAATCTTCACAAATTTCTCTCTGCTTATGTTTTGATACATTTGCCTTCATTTCTTCTCTTTCAAAATTTTTGCCACTCTTAGAAATTGCTTTTACAATTGGGACTAACTTTTCACGAACAACAGTAAAAACTTCATCTAGTTTCGCTACTGTCATTCCTGGTTCATATTGTTTCAAATATGTATCATACTTTGAATTACCATAACCTAAATACTCTACAAACTTTCGTTTATACTCGATTATTTCTGTTAAATATGGTTCGAATGTTGAAAAGTTATTTTCTGTTTTGGCTTCTGCCCAAACACTTTCAGCTTCTGCCTGGCATTTTACATATGCTTCATATTCCTCAACTGGTATTTTTGTATTATGATCAAATTCTCTTCTCAAGAACTCAACTGTTTTCTCGACTTCTAAAGTACACTTCTCTGCTTGGATCGCTTCCTCTAGTGTAATTAAATAATGTTCCATTTCTTTTGATGTGCTCATTTTAAAAACATCTGATGAAAGTTGACTAATAACATTTGAACGTTGACGTACAGCATTTTTAGGTGCACCGGTTCTTAGATCCCAATAAAGAACACTAATTGCTTCATGCATGTTTAATATTTTCTTAACATAAGTCAAAAACGAAGCCTCATACTCTTTCAAACTCATAAAACACCCACCTTTACATTTTCAAATAATTCAGTCAAATAAATAGTAACATAAAATCGATTACGCAAATGGAAAAAATATCGACAAAACTAGGTGAAGTTTACGTTAAACAGTGATCTGGATACTCAATTTATATATAGAACATACTAGGATTAGTAATGCCTTCTCTTCTATGAAATAGCTCCTCAACTTCGAATCATTCCATCTGCATATGTTACAAATTAAATCGGATTTGAATATTCCTTGACAGGAATATTCCACATAAGGTATATTTCAATTATGAATTCGACTTTGATCGCACTTGCAGAACCTAACAGATTACAGATTGTTGAACTATTACGGAACGGACCACTTTCAGTAGGAGAAATTGCTGAGAAGTTGGATCTTAAGCAACCTCAAGTTTCTAAACATCTCCGTGTTCTTAGTGAAGCTGGTCTTGTAGAAGTTCAACCTATTGCCAACCGAAGAATTTATAAACTTAGACCTCAACCACTAAAAGAGATGGATTCGTGGATTGAATCCTTTCGTCACGTATGGGAAGAAAAATTGGATCGATTGGATGACTATTTAAAAAAGTTACAAGGAAAATAACTTAATTTATTTGTAGTAATTATGATTCTAGCGCTTTTAATATCAAATTATTAGAAAGGAAGTTTAGTTTTAACTACTTAAAGGAGGAAAATGATGAGTCATTTAACAGATGGACAATTAAATTTAGAAGATCGACAAATAACAATTAATCGTGAGTTTGATGCACCAAGAGACCTAGTATTTAGTGCTTTTACGGACCCTGTTCATATAGGGAAATGGTGGGGTCCAAATGGATTTACAATCACAACTCATGAAAGGGATGTAAGACCAGGTGGAATTTGGACTTTTATCATGCATGGTCCAGATGGTGTTGACTATCCAAATCAAATTCAATATTTAGAAATTGTAAAACCGGAAAAACTTGTTTATAAACATGGTACAGGCGAAGAAAATGATCCTAGATCATTTGAAGTCACAGTTACATTTGAGGAAAACGAAGGTAAAACCTTACTTACGATGTGTACTTTATTTCCTACACCAGAAGAGCGCAATAACGTCATTGAATTTGGTGCAATTGAAGGTGGCAAACAGACTTTAGAACGCCTTGCAAACCATATTTCAAAATATAAAAAATAAATACTAGCTGATGCATTTTAATATAATTTTGGAGGAATTAATGATGAACGAAAACCAATTAAAAGTAGAAAAAAATGAACTTGTGATTACGCGTGTGCTAGATGCTCCTCGTGAATTAGTTTTTAAAGTTTGGTCTGAAAAAGAACATTTAAGAAACTGGTGGGGTCCAGCTGGCTTAGAGCTACAAGTTGAATCATTAGATTTCAGAACTGGTGGAAAATTCCACTATAGCATGAAGTCACCTGAAGGATTTGAAATGTGGGGACTTTTTGTATACGGTGAAATCGTAAAACCAGAAAAAATTGAATTTGTAAATTCGTTCTCTGATAAAGATGGTAATATTACTAATTCACCGTTTCCTCAAATGGGGCCATGGCCTTTAGAGGTTCACAACACTTTAACGCTTGAAGAGAATGATGGTAAGACGACTCTAACATTAAGAGGCTACCCAATAAATGCAACTGAAGAAGAAATGAAGTCATACGAGGCTGGACATGAGTCAATGAAACAAGGCTTCGGTGGCACATTCAAACAACTTGAAGAATATTTAGCAAAAGTTTCAATATAATATCAAATTTACCCTTTAGTTTTACTACAAAAAGAACCAATTCCTTTAGGAAATGGTTCTTTTTGTATGTAAGTTTCTAGGGTATCTTCTGTCTCATAGAATGCCAATACATCCTGTTCTAATATGAGACCCTTCTTAAAGTTTCTTATGCTCTAATTTGAATAAAAAATATTGAAATCAAAAAGGAAATGGATGAATAAGAAGATTCTTAAAAACAGAAGATAGTGTGGATGTTTAAATTAGGAGGATCAAAATGAAAAGAACTTTAGTGCTCCATGAAACTTTAGAATTATATGAATTAATTACCTACAAAAGTCTATGTCTTACGAAATCAGCAATAATGAGTGGACTCACTCAAGATTTGGATGTACAAACAATTCTATTAGAAGATGCGAAATATGGTCAAGAGCATATACAGCGTTTAAAAGAATTCATAACCTTTACTGATGAACAGTCTTGACAAATATCTTACAAAATTTAGCCGCTACATGAGGAAATTCAGATTTAGTTATCGTTATTGCTACTGATTTCTAAATCAATTCAAAATTAAGTTTTAGGCATCTCCCATTTGCTTTAACGAAAAACGCAAGTAAAAAATCTAAACTACAAAAATAGTACATAGTTGTCGTTTTAACCAATGAACTTGAATTACTACCCTTGTAAAAGGCTCTGTTTTTGATGTTTGTTTCATTCAAATCCTTGATGCTAAATTTTTGGTTAAGCCGTATGATTAGCTGCTCCTTGTCATTAAACACCTGAGAGATCAAAGTTGTCAAAAAAAAAGACCGCTACGGTCTTTTTTTCTTACGATTACTTTTTATAAACATCATGATTAGCCAATAAACGGAATCACTGAATATGAAATAATATTACGATCACGATATGTTTGTGTAATCACATCACTTTTTGTACTTAAAATTCCATTTTGTAAAATGACTGGTCTAAATCCTCTTTCCATTGCTCCATTATAAGTGAAAAGAACACAATGCTCTGCAGCAAATCCTGCAATTATCACTAAGCTAATTCCTTGGTCTCGTAACACTTGTTCCAATTCTGTTTCCCAAAATGCATTAGAATGTACTTTCTTGATACGAATATCTTGCTGATCCACTTTTATTTCTGGAATAATAGAAATGGAATCATCATCAATATCACTTACTCCCTCAACGTCTTGAATATGTATGACTACATTATTTTTTTCACGCATCTTCTCAGCAACATAATTAATGTACTCACATGCGCCATCAACATTCATCACTTCTTTTTGGTCATTTAGTAAATTTTTTTGCATGTCTATAATTAAAAAGCCTATTTTCATTTTTTTCCCCCTATTAAATCTTTGATTAATCATAAATAAACCTCATTAGGGAATATATTCCATATAGTGAAAAGAAAACCTCTATTTATTTCTATTTATTTCTATTTATTTCTAATTCAAATACTATTTTTGGTATATCATTTACAACATATCTGATAGAAACATAAAAAAGCCCCGATCGCAAAAGTTATCGGGACTTATATACATCTGTTAAATTTTCATTTAGTTTTTAGCAGGTACATTAATACCTAGCTGTAATAATCCATTTCCTTCTTCTAATTTAGAGTAGCCTAGTGAAATTGTATGAGAAATTAACAAATCATAAATTTCTAATTCAGTAATTCTCTCATTATTTTCAGCTTCATATTGATGAATCAATAAAGCAATTGCTCCAGATACATGCGGTGTTGCCATGGATGTACCGGAGAGAGAAGCATATTGATTTCTTGGATACGTGGAAAGAATTTTTTCCCCTGGTGCTACTAAATCAACCTCATCATTTGTATTACTAAAATAAGATAAACGCTTTTGAAGATTGACAGAGCCTACTTCTACCACTTCTTGGTAAGCACCCGGATAGCTATATTCACTTGTTTCGCCGCTGCCATCACCTTCATTACCGGCTGCGCAAACAACCACAATATTTTGCTCCACGGCTTTTTGGATTGCTTCATGTAAACCAGTATCATCTTCTGGACTACCCAATGACATTGAAATCACTCGAACAGTTTCTCCATTACATCCTTTCCAATATGTTGCATATTCAATCGCCTTTGTTACAGCTTCTACACTACCTTCTCCTCTACCATTCAGTACTTTTAGAACGAGTAGCTTTACTTTTGGAGCAACGCCTACTACACCTTGTCCATTTTGAGTAGCACCAATTGTACCGCAAACATGAGTTCCATGACCGTTATTATCTAAGAATACGTTCGGATCTCCGCCATAGTCTTCTGTAAAGTTATACCCGCCAATAATACGGTCTTGTAAATCTGAGTGGTCTGTTTGACAGCCAGTATCAATCACTGCAACTACCACGTCTTCCCCTTGAAAACCTTTTTCCCAAATAGACTCAGCTTCGATTAAACGGACACCAACAGGTACTTCTTTTGTACGTCCTTTAACTTCTTCCAATTTGTAAGGAATTAACCTAAACTTGGACATGCTTATCCACTCCTTTTTGGGTTTTTACATAAGGAATATTCTGAGAGGTTTATTTTTATATTCTCCTCATATCCAATATTTACCTTGTATTTTCGTAAACTTTTAAGCTTTTTAATAAAAAATGACTCTTTTATCCTGGTGGTTAGTAAGAGCCACTGAGGATTGACCTATCATTAAATAATCTCAATTATCACTTTAGAATTAGATTATTTACTATTTTTTACTATCTGAAAATCACAAATAAAAAGGACTGATAAAAACAGTCCTTTTTGATTTATTTAAAACTATGTTAGTACATTTTATTTAAACAAAA
>NZ_JBALMS010000135.1:0-457 GCF_036962205.1 Bacillus sp. JJ664
CCATTTAATAAGAAGACTAAAAATTGTCTTCTTTTTTCGATTTATCCATTACCATCTGTGGGCCTTAGCATTACTTTTTAAGATGATTGTATTTTGCGAAATCATCGTATGTCCATTAACTTGAGACTTCGCATGCTTTGGTCTTGTCCAGTTATGGTAGAACTTCTGAGATTGTGGATCCAAATGATTTTTTAATGTCATGTTTGATTCACCTCTAATGAAGTATTGGATATATCTGATATTCTAATGAATATCATCATTAGTATTTGATATATTTACAAATTAATGCAGAAAGTAAAGAAGAAGTTTCAAATCTTATGAAAGAATCTTTTTCTTTTATGTGATTTTGTATAGGCTAATGAAAAATGTAAGTGTAAAAATTGAAAATAAGCACTACCATTTTATAATATGGAATTGGGATATTCTCTACTTTGTTTGAATTAGAATTTGAGGATTC
>NZ_JBALMS010000135.1:484-14504 GCF_036962205.1 Bacillus sp. JJ664
AATATATAAAAAATTATCTCGTTTAGTATGTGAAAAGCAGACAAAATTTAGTAGGATTAATCTTATAAGTTTGTAAAAAAGGGGGGAACGAGATGAATATTCCAAATGAATTACTTCAGTTTAAAATGGATATAGGTATTAAAAAACCAGAAAATATTGTGAATAAAACAGTAAAATGTCCATTTTGTGATCGAGAACATTTAACAGATATTTTAGATACTTCTGGGTCAATCATTTATCTAAAAAATAAATTCCCAACACTAGAGGATACATTACAAACAGTGATTATTGAAACTGATGATTGTGATGGAGATATTTCTAAATATACGCAAAGTCATATGAAAGAGCTTTTGAATTTTGCAGTACAAAAATGGGAAGAAATGGAGAAAACTGAAGAATTTAAATCTGTCATTTTTTATAAAAATCATGGTCCATTATCAGGTGGTACATTAAATCATCCTCATATGCAAATTGTTGGTTTAAAAAACATTGATTATAAGAAAAAAATCACTGATATCTATTTTGAAGGAATTGAAATTTTTACAAAAGAGGGCGTAGTATTAAATATTTCTACACATCCTATGATGGGTTTTAGAGAATTTAATATCATTATTGAGGATCGTTCATATTTATCTGAAATGGCTGTTCTATTACAAATCGTTACGCATTATTTATTACACAATTTTTATAATGGTTTAAATAGTTATAATTTATTTTTTTATAAATGGAATGGGAAAATCATTTGTAAAGTCATTCCACGCTTTGTCGTTTCTCCTTTATTTATTGGTTACTCCATTTCTCAAGTTACCAATCAATTGGATGTACATAAAGATCAAATATTAAAACTTTATAAAGATGATTTAGATCACCTTAATCATTAAAAAAGATGTTTACAATTTTTTGTAAACATCTTTTTATTTTATAATTGATTTTTAATGTCGTTAATTTGTTCTAGATGACGTTTCTCATGTAACCCAATAAATGGAATCCACTGTTTTAAATTCATTTGACCAAAAGCAGGGTGAGGAAAACCTTTGTCTTCAAGATTGTAGTCCTTTGTTTCTTCTACAAAAGTATGTAATGCATTTCTTGAACTTGATAATTTTTGCTTCATTTCTTCAAGGGTTACAAAATCGTTTGTTGGCACGAAATAGTTTGGCGCATTAAATTTACGAGTTCTGTCTAGCGTTAACTGGATCGGCTTTTCTGATATTTCTTCAGAAGGACCTGTTTTAAATGTTTTGTTCATGATTTTTACTAGACCAGCTTCCATTAAAAATAAATGATCTAATACTTGCATGATCGACCATTGATCTTCGTTCACTTTTTTATTTAACTGATCATTTGATAATTCTCCAACAGCCTCAAAAAGTTCGTTTCGAATTTGAATATTTTCTTTCAATGTTATACCCTCATTTCGTTTATTAAGTATCTACTAATTTAAAAATTTGAACATATAAAAGTAAATAGCTTCCTATATGCACATTTGATTCAAAATATATTAAGCAATTACCTAGTTATATCCTAATAAGTTTACCTCACAAATTTTGTCAAACGATGACATACTTGACTTTATATCCCACAAATATATTATGAAAATTTGAGACAACTTTCAATTTTGAACGGTTTTGATTGAAAATGATAGTTTTTGAAAGATTTTGATTGAATTTTTGATGTCGCTAATTTATACTAAACATATCGAAAGGATGATTCATATGTTAACACCTGAAAGACAGCAGCTCATTATTGACATGGTGAAAGAACACGGAGTCGTAAAACTGAGAGATATTGTTGAAGCTACAAACACTTCAGAATCAACAATCCGTCGTGATTTAATTGAACTTGAATCCTTACATTTATTAAAAAGAGTACATGGTGGTGCAGCATCTTTAAATAGTAAAGCTACTGAGTTAAGCATGACAGAAAAAACAACCAAAAACGTTCAAAATAAAAAATTAATAGCATCATTAGCAATTTCACAAATAAATGAAGGGGATTGTATTTATTTGGATGCAGGAAGTACTACATTTGAAATGATCCCTTTGCTAAAAGGCTTAGATGTTACTGTAGTCACGAATGGTTTAATGCATGTCGAAGCTTTATTTGAAAATGAAGTAACAGCCTATCTTTTAGGCGGGAAAATGAAAGGGCATACAAAAGCATTAATCGGAAATATGGCCGCTGAGAATCTACAAAGTTTTCGATTCGATAAATGTTTTATAGGAACAAATGGCGTTCATCCGAAGTACGGCTACACGACACCAGATCCAGAAGAGGCATTTGTGAAGAAAACAGCCATTTCATATTCAGAAAAAAAATATATACTAGCCGATTATAGTAAGTTTTCAGAAACTTCATTTGCGAAAATCGCTGATATCAATGAAGCAATTATTATCACGGATGAACTAGATAAAGAACTAACTTCAACATATGAGAAATTTACAACATTAATAAAGGTAGTGAAATAAATGATTTATACTGTAACACTTAATCCATCCATTGATTACATCGTAAATGTTGATAATTTTCAAATTGATTCGATCAATCGAATGATCAGTGACCAAAAATTCGCTGGCGGGAAAGGAATAAATGTCTCAAGAGTATTAAAAAGACTTGATGTAACTAGTATTGCTTTTGGATTTATCGGTGGATTTACTGGTGATTTTATTGAAAACGTATTAAAGAGAGAAAGTGTATTATCAGATTTTGTAAGAGTTGAAGGGGACTCTCGTATCAATATTAAATTAAAGTCGCAATTTGAAACCGAAATAAATGGTCAAGGGCCCACAATATCAGAGCAAAATTCAACTGATTTCTTCAAAAAATTAGAACTAGTACAACCCGGTGACTATTTAATTCTAGCAGGAAGCATACCCAGCTCATTAGAATCTGATTTATATGAAAAAATTGCAAAATGGGGAAATGAAAAAGGTGTAAATATAGTTGTTGATGCAAGCGGTAAAACACTATTAGATGTTGTAAAACATAATCCTTTTTTTATCAAACCAAATCATCACGAACTTGGGGAATTATTTGACGTTACAATATCGACAGTAGAAGAAGCAATTCCATATGGTCAAAAGCTTCTTGAGTTAGGTGCAAAAAATGTTGGAATATCTCTAGCTGGAATGGGTGCAATTCTCATGACAGAAAAAGATATATTTGTATCAAATGTTCCAAAAGGTGAAGTGATTAATTCTGTTGGTGCTGGAGACTCACTAGTTGCTGGTTTTATCGGGACTTACGTTAAAACGAATGATAAACAGACAGCCTTTAAAACTGCAGTTGCTGCAGGAAGTGCTACGGCCTTTTCATCAGATTTAACAAATAGAGAAAAAATTGAAGAACTAATCGATCAAGTGAGGATCGAAAAGAGATAAGGTGGAGAGATAATGAAAATAACAGATTTATTAAAAATTGATACAGTTCTCATCAATTTACAGTCTGCAAATAAAGCATCAGTCATTAATGAGCTAGCAGATGTATTATATGGAACGAACCGTTTACATGATAAAGAACAATTTATTGAAGCAATTTTAGCTCGTGAAGCTCAAAGCACAACTGGAATTGGTGAAGGGATTGCTATACCACATGCTAAGACTTCTGCAGTAAAAAAACCGTCAATTGTATTTGGTCGTTCAAACGCTGGTATTGATTATGATTCATTAGATGGTCAACCTGCGCATTTGTTTTTTATGATTGCTGCAAGTGAAGGAGCAAATAATGCACATTTAGAAACTTTATCACGTTTATCTACATTATTAATGGATGAAGCATTCCGAAGTTCATTATTAGGTGCAGAAAACGCAAAGGAAGTTATTGCATTAATTAACGCGAAGGAAGATGCGATTAATAAGGATGAAGAATTGATTTCCTCTCATTCTAAAAAACCTCTTATTCTTGCAGTAACTGCTTGTCCTACTGGTATCGCACATACGTATATGGCAGCAGATGCACTAAAAGCAAAAGGAAGAGAATTAAATGTAGATATCAAAGTTGAAACAAATGGATCTACAGGCGTGAAAAATGAATTAACTTCAGACGAAATTAGAAAAGCGACTGCCATTATTATCGCAGCTGATAAAAATGTTGAAGTGGGTCGCTTCGAAGGTAAACATGTGATACAAGTACCCGTTGCAGAAGGCATCCGTAAGCCGAAAGAATTGATTGAACGTGCTATGAAACAAGATGCACCTATCTTCAATGGAACGGATAAAGGAAAAAGTGACGAAACTTCAAAAGAAAACGGTTCAGGAATTTACAAACACTTAATGAATGGTGTTAGTAATATGCTACCATTTGTAGTTAGTGGTGGAATTCTGATTGCGCTAGCATTTGCATTTGGTGGAATTCATACAAAAGGACCTATTGCAGAATTATTAATGAAAATTGGTGGGGCAGGGGCATTCAGTTTCTTAGTACCCATTCTTGCTGGTTTTATTGCAAGCTCAATTGCAGATCGCCCAGGGTTCGCACCTGGTGTTGTCGGTGGATTTTTAGCAGCTAATGCTGGTGCTGGATTCTTAGGTGGTTTAGTTGCTGGTTTCTTGGCTGGTTACGTCGTTATTGGTTTACGTAAACTATTTTCAAAGCTACCAGAGACACTAGAAGGTATGAAACCAGTTTTACTTTATCCAGTGTTTGGTTTACTAATTACAGGGGTATTAATGGAGCTTGTCGTAAATCCACCAGTTACATTTTTAAATACTGCTTTAACAGATTGGTTAAGTAGTTTAAGTGGTGGAAACGCTATTTTACTAGGTTTAATTTTAGGTGGAATGATGGCAGTTGATATGGGTGGACCAATCAACAAAGCCGCTTTTACATTCGGAATTGCTGCTATTTCTGCACAAAATTTTGGACCACATGCTGCAGTTATGGCCGGTGGTATGGTACCACCATTAGGAATCGCTTTAGCAACAACGATTTTCAAATCAAAGTTTACAGAAATGGAACGTAAATCTGGAGTGACTAACTATATCATGGGTATTTCATTCATTACAGAAGGTGCAATCCCATTCGCAGCAGCAGATCCTATTAGAGTAATTATTAGTTCAGTCATCGGCTCATCAATTGCTGGAGGTCTAGCTATGGCATTTGGTATTACTTTACCAGCACCACATGGTGGGGCATTTGTCATTCCTTTAGTTAATAAACCTTTCATGTATTTATTAGCTATTTTGATTGGTTCAGTGATCACAGCTTTAATTCTTGGTATTTGGAAAAAGAAAGTTGAACAAAATTAGTTTGATTTCATAAAGGTAAATCAACATTGTTTATTTAAAATGAGACTTTTATGATTACTACTCAAATAGCAACAAGGCTAACAAATAGGTAAGAATATGATAAAGAAAAGAAAAACGATTCTATCATTTAGATAGAATCGTTTTTTTATACAAAATTAGTTGGATTGTACGAAGACTCACATGTATAATACATTCTATTTAACATAAAATATATTTACTTTATTTGAGGTTTCAATGGGGAGTCAATCACTTATGAGCGGAATTAAAAATAATCCTGTGAACCGATCTGGCTCTCATATGGGTCATAAAAATATTTCAATGAAGCTAGAGGAAAATATTGAAAATGTTAAAAAATCACTTTTACATTCAAGTGATTTAATCGTTAGAAATTTAGAGTTTGCGAATAGAAAAATAGGAATCGTTTTTATTGATACCCTTATTAAGGGGGAAGTACTCGAGACTCAAATCATCCAACAAATCATCCAGAATCCTAAAGAAACGATAGAACAAACTGTTTCAATAAAAGAAATTAAAACCTCAAGTTCGTTTGATGAAAGTGTGATAGCACTAGTAAAAGGAAATGCCGTTATTTTTACTGATACTGAAACGAATGCGATTATATTAAACATTGCTTTATTAGAAAGTCGTTCAATAGAACAACCTGACAGTGAACAGGTTTTACGTGGTGCACAGGATGGGTTTATTGAAAGTTTAGAAACAAATATTAATCTTCTGAGAAGGAGAATAAACAATCCAAATTTAGTGATAAAATATGTAACTCTTGGCAGGGAATCGGATACAAGTTTAGCAATCGTATATGTGGATTCAATTGCAAACGATGATTTAGTCAAAGAAGTTGAGCGGAGAATTTCTTATATTGATGTAGATTATGTCACTAATATTGAGGAATTTATTGAAGATAGTTCATTCTCACCATTTCCTCAAATGTTAACGACATCAAGACCAGATCGTGTTTCAGCAAATTTAATGGAGGGAAGGGTAGCAATTATAACTGATGGGAACCCGTCAGTACTAGTAATGCCGATCACTTTCTTCTCTTTTTATCAAACAAGTGATGATTATAACAGCAGATGGATGATGGTATCATTTTTTAGATTAATGAGGATGATTAGCTTTATCATTTCAATCTCATTACCTGCACTTTATATTGCTTTAGTATCCTACCATTTTGAAATCATTCCGATTGAACTAGTTGCTAATGTAAAGAGTTCGTTAGAATATATTCCATTTCCACCATTAATTGAGGCATTAAGTATGCAAATAACACTCGAATTACTAAGGGAGTCAGCCTTACGTTTACCTAGTCCCATTGCACAAACCTTAGGCGTAGTAGGAGGATTAGTTATTGGTACTGCAGTCGTTGAAGCAAATTTAATTTCTAACACGATGCTCGTCGTCATTTCAATTACGGCTATTTCATCTTTTGCAACACCTGATAGTGAAATGGGTACATCAGTTAGATTATTAGGATTTCCATTAATGTTTGCTGCAGCAATAATAGGCTTGATCGGGATTGTATTTGGGTTGATGATTATTTTAATTCATTTATGTAAGCTTGAATCATTTGGAACTCCATATTTTGCACCCTTTGCGCCATTCAGAAGAAAAGATGTAAAAGATACAATTTACCGGGCACCAATGTGGAAAATGACAGATCGTCCACGTTCTGCATTGCCGAAGAAATTGAGAAGTGCAAAAAATCCAAGAGGCTGGAAACAGAATGAATAATAAAAAATACCTTTCAAAATCACAACTTATGTTTTTTATTTTACAATCTCAAATTGGAGTTGGACTGCTTTCCCTTCCATATGTGGTGCATTTACATGCAAAGAATGACGGTTGGATTTCAGTCATAATCGCAGGGATGATTGTATTTATTTTTATGCTCATCATGTGGGCACTAGGAAAACGATTTCCGAATGATACAATCTACGAGTATTCAAATAAAATAGTAGGGAAGTATGTAGGGACTGTCATTTCATTTTTGTACGCACTAAATTTTTTTATCATTTCTATATTTGTTGTGACCATAACAGTCAACATTTTAAAGAAATGGATTCTAACGCTAACGCCTCCATTTGTCATTATATTTTGTATAGTTGGTACAGGTGTATATTTAGCAAGGGAAAACTTGAAAGTAATTGGTCGATTTTATACTTTTGTATCACTCCTAATTCTTGTCCTTGTATTTTTAGAATTACTTTCCTTCAAAGATGCAAATTATAGATTTTTGTTACCTATTGGACAAGCAGGATTTAAAAATATCATGGTTGGTTCTCACGATTCTTTAACAGCAATGTTAGGGTTTGAATCACTTTTAGTAATCTATCCTTTTGTGAAAGGTAATGCTAAAGACATTTTAAAAAATTCAACAATCGCCATTACATTTGTAACTGTTTTATATACATTCTTTTTAATAACTAGCTTTGTTGTTTTTAGTCCAGAAGAAATAAAGATTGTATCCGAACCTATTCTATATATGTTAAAGGCTTTATCATATGAAGTTGTAGAAAGACTAGACTTAATATTTCTGTCAATATGGGTTGTTCCGATTGTAACGTCATTTGTAACTTATTTACATATAGCCAGTATAGGGATGGAGAAGATTTTTAAGCAGACTAATCATAAAAAAGTAACATTTATATTAGGGATCCTCATTATGATCATTGCAGTCATTATTCCACAAGAAGAGCAGATAATTGATAAATTTAACATAATCGTCTCATATTCTAGTTATATTTTTATTGCGATCATTCCTTTATCATTATTGATTGTGTCGATTATTAGGAAAAAGAAGGGGCAAAGTCATCTATATGAAAATTAAAATGTGCATGATAGTTCTTTGCTGTCTCTTATTTTTGACTAGTTGTTGGGATCAAAGATTATTAAGTCAATCTAAGCTTGTGTATGGTGTTGGGGCTGACCTGGAAAAAGATGGTAAATTATTGGTAACTGCAGTTATTCAAACAATTGCCCAAGCAAGTAAAGGAACAACTGAACCAGCATTAACGAATGTGATTGTAAGTAGTATTGCAAGTTCATTTTCTGATTCAAGAACAAAAATTATGAAGAAAATCTCAGGTGAATATGCTACAAGTAAAGCTAGAGTATTATTATTTCATGAAGATTTAGCAAAAGAAGACCTTTATTCAGTATTAGATATTATTTATCGTGACCCGAGAAGCTCTTTAGGCGCAAAAGTTGTGATAACTAAAGACAAATCAGCCGACATTTTAAACTTAAGAGTAGTGGAAGAATCGCTTATAAGTGAAGAAATACTTGGTATTGTAACAACAGCGGAAACTTCTACACTAGTTCCGGATGAAAATGTTCAATCTATTTGTCCCACAATGTTTGATCCTGGAGAAGATATTACCCTTCCATATTTAGGAAAAACAGATGATAAAATGATTGATGTTTATGGAATAGCTTTATTTAATGGACGTAAATATACTGGTTACAATCTATTTGATGAAGAACCTACATTATTATTAATGATGAAGGATGAGATGAAAAAGTATGCAAAGTTTACTTTAGAAGTAAATCCAAAAGAAAAAGATGAGAGAAGTCGCTTTATTTCAGTTCAAGTAAAAAATAATAAAGTGAAAAAAAAATTGAAAATCAAGAAAAATAACGAAATTACGGCTGAGTTTAATCTACATATTAAAGTAGATGCACTTGAATATCCAAAAGACAATCTTGCAGATCGAGAAGAGATTAAAAGATTAAACAAAGAAATTTCAAAACAATTAACGAAAAAAGCGGAAAAATTAATTAAAACACTACAATTAGCAAACTGTGATGCTTTTGGAATTGGAAGAGACTTAATTGCATTTCATCCAAAAGTATGGAAATCATTGGATTGGGAAAAAGCGTATCCTAAAATTACAATCAAACCTAATATAAAAGTGGAGATAACAAGTTCTGGAATCATTAATTAAAGAGGGGTAATCATTTAAGAAAATTGGCCATAAAAAAGCAGCCTCAATGTTAACTTGAATCTAACATTGGGGCTGTTTTTTAAAAGTATAACAACATTGATTCAGGATAGCCCGAAGTAAGATGCTATTTCTTCTGTTTCAGATAAAAAACCTCTGATTGAAAGTCACCTTTTCGTTTTGCAATCTTTTTATTAGGACCGTTAAATTCAATCGGTAAAGGAATACCAAGAAACATTAATTCATTCCCATAAAAAAAACGTTCTAATTGCTCAACATAATAAAGATTGTTTTTTTTTAAGCCAGTTAATTTTAAATATTGATATTTTTTTGGATTAGGAGTGGCTAATACTTTATACCAGCCAACTAGTGCTTCATCTCTTTCTTTACTAACGATCATCCATGCGGTTTCATTTCCTTTAAAAGGGCTTGCCATTCGGTAAAAATCGCCAGTCTGGATGAGTGACTGATGCCTTTTATAGAATTTTATTTGATTCTTAATTGTCATTTTTTCATCTTCACTTAATGTAGTAGGGTCTAATTCATATCCAAAAGTACCAAAGAACGCTACATTTCCTCGAGTTTTCAAAGAAGTACGACGTAAAGTTTGATGATTTGGACTAGTTGAAACATGAGAACCAATACTACTGAGCGGATATGCAAATGAACTGCCATATTGAATCTTTAGTCTTTCTATCGGATCCGTATCGTCACTAGCCCATGCTTGAGGTGCGTAATATAATAACCCTGCATCGAATCTTCCACCACCGCCTGCACAGGATTCAATCAATATATGCGGAAAATTTGTATGTAAACGTTCGTATAAATCATAGACACCAAGTATATATCTGTGAAAAAACTCATCTTGCTGATCATGTGCTAAGTGTAAAGAATAAGCTTCGGTAATATTTCGATTCATATCCCATTTTATATAAGATAAATTTGTTTCTTCAATGATATTAGTGATTTGATCATAAATAGCATCTACAATCTCTTTTCTTGAAAAATCTAAAACAAGTTGATTCCTTCCTAATGAGGTAGGGCGGTCTGGTGTTTTGATGGCCAAATCAGGTTGATTATTAAATAACTCACTATTTGGACTGATCATTTCTGGTTCTAGCCATAAACCAAACTGTAATCCTAAACGATTTAATTCGCTAATAAAATACTCCATGCCGTTTGGGAATTTACTTTTATTCGTAAACCAATCTCCTAATGAAGAGGTCGCATCATTCCGATTTCCAAACCATCCATCATCTAGAACAAATAATTCAATACCTAACGCTTTTGATGCCTCTGCAATTTCAAGAAGTTTTTTCTCATTAAATTGAAAATAAGTCGCTTCCCAATTGTTTAGTAAAATCGGACGTCTAACTTCCTTCCAAACACCTCGAATTAAATGTTTTCGATATAAATCATGATAAGTTTGACTCATGCCATTTAGTCCACTATTGGAATGAACCATCACAGCTTCTGGTGATTGAAAATGCTCATTCGAACATAGCTTCCACTTAAAACGAAATGGGTGAATCCCCATTGTAACCCTTAAGCAATCAAATTGATCAACTTCAGCTTGTGCAATAAAATTTGAACTGTATATTAAATTAAAACTAAAAACTTCACCTTGCATTTCATTTGCATCAGGTCTTACAAATGCAAGAAAAGGATTATGTTGATGGGAACTTGCACCCCGTAAGCTAGAGATTGATTGAATGCCAGTTTCTAAACGGCGTTCTTTTACATATCGTTCCCTTGCCCAGGCTCCACTTAACTGAACCATGCTAAAGCCTTTATCTGGAAAATCTACTGCAGTACTCATAAACCTTTCCAAAAAAAACGGATTCTTACCCTTATTGCAAATATATGCACTCCTTGTAATTACACGCAAGTCTCTAAAGATTGTATAGGAAAGAATCAACTCGGCCGCTAAAACAGTATCTTCAAGGACAATTTGAATGGTTTCTGCATCTTCTTCATGTTCAACATACGTTGAAGGTAATCCCTCCAATACAGGTTTACCTTGTGTAATAGAATAGTATTTATAAATAAAGTTTGAAATATGACTTCCATTATCCCCAATAATGCTCAAAGCTGGTTCACGATAATCTGTCGTTCCATAAACAGGGTATTCCTGTCTCAATGATTCCAAACTAAAAGCACGGTCTCCCTCAATGTGAGAAGAATAGGTGTTTGGATATAAATGATGATTGATATTCGAAAAATTAGTACATTCATTTAGCGCCTCGCCAAAATAAAAGGAACCAAGATGACCATTTTTCATCACATAAAATATATAGCTTATTTGACCATTCGTTAAATGAAACTGTTTTTCTTTTTCATCAACAATAATCATGTTGATCACTCCCATTCGGTTATACTGGGTCTAATCATTTATTAGTTTCGTACTTCATTTTATGCCTGAGATTTCATAGAATTCTAGAAATAACTATGGTTAATGAAAGAGAATGGATACAGTTCCATCAAATTTGGGACATAAAAAAATATAAGATTTAATACTATGTTAATAATCTAATAATCGAGACATCTAATAGAGAATTTGAAACTCATTACTTCTTTCGTGAAACGAGTCATAATTTAGTTTGGTAAAAGGAGAAATGAAAATGAAAAAGGTCAAAAAGGCGATCATACCAGCTGCTGGGTTTGGAACTCGGTTTCTACCTGCAACCAAGGCAATGCCAAAAGAAATGCTTCCAATTGTAAATAGACCAACCATACAATATATAGTTGAAGAAGCGATTGAAGCAGGAATTGAAGACATCATCATAGTAACTGGAAAAGGAAAAAGGGCGATAGAAGATCATTTTGACCATGTGTTCGAATTAGAACAAAATCTGTTTGACAAAGGTAAGGATGGTTTACTTCAGCAAGTACTCAAATCATCTAAAATGGCAGATATTCATTATATTCGTCAAAAAGAACCTAAGGGATTAGGGCATGCAGTATGGTGTGCTAGAAAGTTTATAGGGGATGAACCATTTGCGGTGTTATTAGGAGACGATATTGTTGAGTCAACTACTCCTTGTATTAAACAATTAATAGATCAGTTTCAACAAGTTGGTTCTTCAATAATAGGTGTAAAACCTGTAGCTGCAGCTGAAACACACCGATACGGAATAGTTGATCCATCACGGAAAGAAAATGATTTATATAAAATAAAAAATTTAATTGAAAAACCAATTCCAGGTCATGCACCTTCAAATTTAGCTATTATGGGACGTTATGTACTAACCCCTGAAATATTCGGCTTTTTAGAAAACTTAGAAGAAGGCACAAATGGAGAAATTCAATTAACTGACGCACTTCAAAGGTTAAATACGATACAAGATGTTTATGCCTATGAATTTCAAGGAACTCGATATGATGTAGGAGAAATATTTGGCTTTATTACAACAAATATAGAATTTGCGATGCGTCATAAAGACTTGAATAAGCCATTACTACAATACTTACAAAATTTAGTTCACAAGACTGAACATCCAAAAGTGAAACGATTTAAGAAAAGAGGAACGATTGAAAAAATTGATCGAATCTAATGACACCATCTTGTTTGCAACATGCATTCAAGATGTTTTTTATTTTCAGAGCTTTTGAAACTAAATAATTAGTAATGATTGGAAGTAATCTTGGGCAAGATAACAGAAATAAAATGTTGTTTACATACCTTTAAGTAGTTTACAAAAGATATTTCATATTAATGTTAAAGTTTGTGTGGTGAATACTATGAATTTTTGGAAGCAATGGAGTGTTGAAAAACGGCATATCTTTTGGGCGATAATTCTACTAATTTTATTTGTATCACCTCTTTTTATATTAGGTGAAAATGCTCATATAAGAATTCATGATAATTTAGATTCCAATATTGCCTGGTATAAAACATTAAATAAGAGCGGTACTTTATTTGGAAATATTAATGATGTCGTTCCTCAAGTTATTAATGGTCTTCCAAGAAATGCATATGGAACAGAGTTTAGTGGGATTCAATGGCTTCATGCGATATTTCCTTCAATGCTCGCTTATGCTATATCCCAAACAATTACGAGAGTTTTTGCATTCATAGGAATGTATAAACTATTAGTAGATCACTTTATTCCATCAAAGGATGGGTATTTAATACGAGTCTGGGTTTCACTAGCATTTGCATTCACACCATTTTGGCCCTCAGGCATGCTGAGTACACTTGGCATGCCATTAGCACTATGGGCATTTTTAAATATTAGAAGCGGCAAAAATACGTTTAAAGAGTGGCTAACAATTATCTTATTACCACTTTATTCAAGCTTTGTTTTAGGTTTTTTCTTTTTCTTAGTAGCAGTGGGTTTAATTTGGGTAAGAGATTTAATTATTAAAAAAATGATGAACTGGACGTTTTTAGCTAGTATCGTATGCATGACATTTATTTATATAGCAATAGAATACCGGCTCGTTTATTCATTACTTTTTCCTGATGAGCCTACTAGCAGAAATGAATTTTTCAGTTCCGTTTTAGGATTTCGTCGAACGATTCGATTAGTCTTCAAGAACTACATAATTGGTCATACTCATGTACTAGCACGACAAACGTTTGTGATCGTTCCACTCTCATTTATTGTCCTCTTTATGATTAGAGGAGATAAGAAAAGTAAATATGTAAAAACCTATATTTTTTTATTTATTCTTAATTTCTTGTTATCAGTATGGTATGCCTTTTGGTTTTTTAAAGGATGGGTGTCATTAAAAGAACAATTTCAATTATTGAATACATTTAATTTTGCTAGATTTCATTTTCTCAGACCAATGATAATCTATCTAATGTTT
>NZ_JBALMS010000136.1:0-29921 GCF_036962205.1 Bacillus sp. JJ664
AAAATTAAAACAAGAATTGGAGATATAAATGCTAACGTACTAAATTCAGCAATATAAATCGATGGGTAATCAGTATAAGAAGCGGACGCATTTAATGCTCTATTCATTTCAAAAATATTGTTATAATAACTAAACGGCAAAATCACTACATATACCAGATATAATAATATAAGTGCAAGTCTTGATTGTTTAGAATGCTTTAACCACAATGCTTTACTAAACATATAATTCTCCTCCGTCTTTTAAGAAAAATAAATCCTCTAATGTTAAAGGCAGTTCCTCAAGTAAAAGTGGATTCCTTTTTTCTAATGTCTGCAAAAATTCTGCTTTCTGTCCACTTACGATTAAAATGGCAACCTTACCAGTTTTAGAAAAGACAGATACATGCTCAAGTTCTTCTATTTCTTTAGGTAATCCATTTTCAAACGCTACTTGTAATTTAAAATGTTTATTTGTACTTTCTTCCATTGTCGCAATATTATCAATCGTACCTTCTTTTAAAAACAAATATTGATCAATAATTTTTTCTAGCTCAACAAGATGATGTGACGAAATTAATACGCCAACGGAATTTGTACTTGCATATTCAATAATTAATTGTAAAACAGTACGTTTTACAACTGGATCTAGACCATTCGTTGGTTCATCTAAAATCACGTAGTTTGCGCCCGTTGAAAATGTTAACAGTAGATATAATAGAGTCTTCATACCTTTTGAATATTTACGTAAAGACCCATGCGGTAATTTATATTTATTAAGTGCATCTAGAAACTTTTCTTTCTCAAAATTTGGATAAGCATTTTCATAGATTGTAATGAGTTCCTTCACAGTAAATTGTTTAATGAAGTTTGTCGTATCACTCATATAGGCAATTTGCTTCCTCGTTTTCGGTTCAATCGTAATATCTTTGTTGTCGATTAATATAGCACCTTCATCAGGCGACAGAATTCCTACAATGGTACGAAGTAAAGTCGTTTTTCCTGCGCCATTTCGCCCAATTAATCCTGTAATTGTTCCTTGCTCTAAATCAAATGATATATTTTTTAATATCTCAGTTTCATCAAGTTTTTTACTTAGTTGATGAATTTTTAACACATTAGTCAACTCCCTTTTTTTGAATAAACTTCTTTTACCCAATTTATAATCAATTCTTCATCAATACCTTCCATAAGACTTTCAATTAAAAGGTTTGAAAATTTATTTTGATATTTTAAAAGGGTTTGTTCTGAAACGGATTCCTTTGTTAACCCAATTACAAACGTTCCTTTACCTCTGATTGTTTCAATTATTCCACTTCGCTCTAACTCTTGATATGCTCTACTAACTGTATTCGGATTAATTAGTAATGTTGTTGCTAATTCTCTGACAGATGGAAGCTTATCACCAGTTGATAAAACGTTTTTTAGAATTTGTTCTTTCACTTGAAGTACTATTTGTTCCCAAATTGGCAAATGACTTCTAGCGTCTAAGACAATCATCAAATAATCACCACCTTACAAAATAGGGTGTATTAATTGTACCGAGTGTATGAGTATGATTAATACACTTTATTTATATCATATGCAATGAATGAAGTAAATAGTTCCATACATTCTAATATTTTCTTCTCCCTTTGATTAAACTACTTATATTTGGAAAAAATATGTATGAATAGAATGGAGGGTTATAAATGAAAAAGGTAGTTTTTACACTTATTAGTAGTGCAATGATCTTCACATTATCACTGCCTACAGTAAAAGCAAGAGAGACAAGAGCCGTAGACGTTGAATTAGCTAAAAATGCATTATCTTCCGTTATTATTGAGCAAGATACAGGTGAAGTTTTATATGAAAAAGATGCAAGAAAGAAGCTTCCACCAGCAAGTATGACGAAGATCATGACAATGCTAATTATTATGGAAGAAATCGATAAAGGAAAATTAAAGCTAGATGATAAAGTAATGACAAGTGAATATGCTGCATCAATGGGCGGTTCACAAATCTTTTTAGAGCCTGGCGAAGAGATGACAGTTAATGAAATGTTAAAAGGGATTGCGATTGCTTCAGGAAATGACGCTTCTGTTGCTATGGCAGAAAAAATTGCGGGTACTGAAGAGGCATTTGTAAATTTAATGAATAATAAAGCAAAGTCTCTTGGTTTAAAAGATACACATTTTAAAAATCCAACAGGATTACCAGCTGCAGATCATTATTCATCTGCGTATGATATGGCAATTATGGGTAGAGAGCTGTTGAAGCATCCGCTTATTACAAAGTATACAGGTACGTATGAGGATTATTTACGTCAAAATACAGAAAAACAATTTTGGTTAGTCAATACAAATAAATTAGTTCGCTTTTATCCTGGAGCTGATGGTTTAAAAACTGGATTTACAGCAGAAGCAAGATATTGCTTAACAGCGACTGCAAAGAAAAATAACATGAGAGTTGTTAGTGTGATCATGGGTGCACCTACTTCGAAGGAAAGAAATGCACAAATGTCTAAACTACTTGATTACGCATTTAATCAATATCAAGTAAAACAACTGATTAAACAAGGCGACAATGTTGATCAATTGTCAATCAGTAAAGGGAAAACTAAAAATGTAAATGTAGTAACAAAATCACCAGTATCAGTCGTGCTGAAAAAAGGTGAAGCTTTAAATAAAGTGACAAAAAACATTAAGTTGAAAAAAGATTTACAAGCGCCTATTAAAAAAGGTCAGGTTGTAGGGAAATTAGTATTGAAGCAAGGTGATCGAGTTCTATCAACAACAGATTTAGTTGCAAGGAACAACATTCCGAAAGCTAAATGGTATGACTTATTTAAACGAACAATCGATGGTTTTAATTAATCTTATGCATCTCTTGATAACGTAGACTTTTGACGTATTTACACTAGTTTTGTCAGCATGAAGGAATTTCACTAGAAGATAACGAAACTTTCATTTAACCGTCATAATAAGGAGGTTATTGATAGTGAGTCTTAATATCGAGCTAGAAGTAAAAAATGCGATCCTTTGTGTAAGACTTGCAGGTGAACTTGATCATCACACTGCCGAAGATTTACGTTTACAGGTGAATGAAGTATTAGAAACACAGCCAATACAACATATTTTATTAAATCTTGAACACTTATCTTTTATGGATAGTTCTGGATTAGGTGTTATTTTAGGAAGATATAAGGTCATTCGAAACAAAGGTGGAGAAATGGTCGTATGTTCAATTTCACCAGCTATTAAACGATTATTTGATATGTCTGGTTTGTTTAAAATTGTACATTTAGCAGAAGACGAGTCTAATGGACTGACTGTTTTGGGGGTGGCGTAATGCGTAATGAAATGAACCTTCAATTTTCGGCATTGAGTCAAAATGAATCATTTGCTAGGGTAACTGTTGCAGCATTTATTACCCAGCTCGATCCAACATTAGATGAGTTGACAGAGATTAAAACAGTCGTTTCTGAAGCAGTAACAAATTCGATCATCCATGGATATGAAAACAACCCTGAAGGTATTGTTTATATTTCAGTTGTCCTAGAAGATCAGTCTGTTACGTTAACAATTAGAGATGAAGGTATTGGTATTGCTAACCTAGATGAAGCAATGGAACCATTATTTACATCTAAACCAGATTTAGAAAGATCAGGTATGGGCTTTACAATTATGGAAAACTTTATGGACCACTGTGAAGTTATTTCTACTGAAAACGTTGGTACGACAATTACTGTGAAAAAGTACTTATCAAATAGCAATGCTCTATGTAATTAAGGAGAATCGCCTATGGACGTAGAAGTCAAGCAAGATCAACCCCGTACGCAGTTAAAGGATAGCGAATTAAAAGAGTTAATTAAGCGTAGTCAGGCTGGAGATCAATTGGCTAGAGACAGCATCGTCGGGCACAACATGAGACTTGTTTGGTCAGTTGTTCAGCGCTTTATTAACCGTGGTTATGAACCAGATGATTTATTTCAAATTGGTTGTATCGGATTATTAAAATCAGTTGACAAATTTGATTTATCATATGATGTACGATTTTCGACCTATGCTGTTCCGATGATTATCGGTGAAATCCAACGATTTATTCGAGATGATGGAACAGTTAAAGTAAGTAGGTCATTAAAAGAAACAAATAATAAAATTCGTAAAGCAAAAGAAGAATTGAGTAAGTCACTTGGTAGAATGCCAACAATTAATGAGATTGCTACATATATGGAAATAACACCAGAGGATGTTGTTCTTGCCCAGGAAGCAAGTCGAGCACCTTCATCGATCCACGAAACGGTGTATGAAAATGATGGCGATCCTATCACATTGTTAGATCAAATTGCTGATAACCATGAAACAAATTGGTTTGAGAAATTTGCATTAAAGGAAGCAATTAAACAACTCGATGATCGAGAAAGATTAATTGTGTACTTAAGATACTATAAAGACCAAACTCAATCTGAAGTTGCTGAACGGTTAGGAATATCGCAAGTACAAGTTTCGAGACTCGAGAAAAAAATTCTCCAACAAATGAAAGACAAAATTAAATAATTGAAACGTTAGAAGAGGAAGGAATGTAGCGAGCTGCTACTTTTCTTCCTCTTTTTATGCACACAAATTTACAGTAGTTTTAGTTGTTATGACTATTTTTGGATAGATTTCACATACTAGTTGTAATCGAATACTTATTGCTTTGAAACCGAGGGGAAAGTATGAAAAAGGTACTATACATTAAATTACTAAACCGAGTAGTAGTTCAAGTGGGTAAGAGTGTACGACTAGGTGATATAGCAAGACTACAAGGTATAAACATTCAGTTAGATGACATTAAAAATATTATCGTACACGAAGCAAAAAAGGAGGATGGTACGCATACCGTAATTGATATTTTAGAACTCTTGCCACTCATTCAAACAGTCGATCCAGATGTTTCTTTTGAATTAATTGGCGTGACAATGTGTATTTTAGAACTAGAGAATGCAGTGAAAAAAGAGAACATCTTTTTATTTTTATTTGTTTGGATATTACTATTTGCAGGCTCATCACTTGCAATCATTTATTTTCATGAGGATGTTAGTATGCAACAAGTACAACAAAGAATTTACTATTTAATAACAGGAGAATACCATCATAAGCCATTACTATTACAAGTGCCTTATTCATTAGGGTTAGGTATCGGCATGGTTTTATTTTTTAATCAGTGGTTTAAAACCCGTTTAAATGAGGAACCAAGTCCTTTAGAAGTGGAAATGTTTCAATATCAAAGGTCAATGGATGAGTATGTATTAGTAAATGAAAATAAAAAACCAACGAAAAGTGTGAATGAAGATGATCCATGATCTATTTGTAGCATTTATTGGTCTTTCGGGTGGCATAGCAGTTGGAACTGGTTTTGTTGCTTTTTTATCCGTTATTGGGATTATTCCAAGATTAACCCAATTAACGAAAACAACCAAAAAAATACGAGCGTATGAATTTGCAGTAGTAGTTGGTGCACTATTTGGTTGCTGGATTAGTCTAAGGGATACGGTATTTTTCATGCCAAGATATGTTTCTGTTCCGATTGGACTTTTAGCAGGTATGTTCATCGGCATGCTTGCTGCAGCTTTAACAGAAGTTCTAAATGTATTTCCAATATTAGCAAAGCGTATAGGCATTCAAAGAAAAATTGTCTACCTATTGATGGCAATTGCTCTAGGAAAAGTATTTGGATCATTATTTCATTGGATCTATTTTATTGAGTAAAGGATGAAGGTAATGAGTGGAAAATTAAAATCAAATTATCAAGAAGGTATTAAACAATACCAACCTAAAAAACATGTTTTACGTAATTGTATTCGAGCATTTCTTGTCGGAGGATTCATTTGTTTTTTAGGTGAAGCCATATCAGAAATATATATAAATTATTTTGGATTTACTGATAAAAATGCAGGTGATCCTACTGTTGCAACGCTCGTTTTAATTTCAAGTTTATTAACTGGATTAGGTCTATATGATAAAATTGGACAATTTGCCGGTGCGGGTTCAGCGGTACCAGTTACAGGATTTGCTAATTCTATGACGAGTGCAGCGATGGAACATCGAAGCGAAGGACTTGTGTTAGGTGTCGCTACAAATATGTTTAAATTAGCAGGATGTGTCATTGTATACGGAGTTGTATCGGCCTATGTTGTTGGTATGATTCGATACGCATTCAAAGTACTTTTTTAGGAGGTGAAATTTGTGGGACTTCTTGGGAAACAAACATGGGAATTTACAAATGGCGTATATGTTCAGTCATCAGGTACTGCAGTTGGTCCTAGAGAAAATTTAGGGCTATTAAAAGGAACCTATGATTATGCATATGAAGATTTACATTGTAATGAGGATAATTGGGAATTAGCTGAGCGTGCTTTATTGAGAAATGCTATTTCTACTACTTTAAAAAAAGCAGATAAAAATGTAGAAGATATAGATGTATTTTTAGCTGGTGACTTATTAAATCAAAATGTCACTGCAAATTTTATCGCAAGGGAATTACAATTACCATTTTTATGTATGTTTGGCGCATGTTCGACGTCAATGGAAACAGCCGCACTTGGTGCTCAATTAATTGATAGTGGTTATGCAAAACTAGCTTTAGCAGGGACTAGCAGTCATAATGCTACAGCTGAGAGACAATACCGCTACCCAACTGAGTATGGAGGACAAAAACCTGACTCAGCAACATTTACAGTAACCGGAGCTGGAAGTATTTTGTTATCAAGTAAAAAAAGTCGGATTAAAGTAAAGTGTGCAACAATTGGTACTGTACAAGATTTAGGATTAAAAAATCCTTTCGATATGGGTTCTGCAATGGCACCTGCTGCTGCATATACAATTGTGCAGCATTTTAAAGATACAAATACAACACCAGATAATTACGATTTAATTGTAACTGGAGATTTATCAGCAGTTGGTGCACCAATTTGTGAGCAACTAGTAAAAGAAGAGGGTTACGATATGACAGGTAAATATAATGACTGTGGACTCCTCATCTATGATAGAGAGAACCAAGAGGTTTTCGCTGGTGGTAGTGGATGCGCATGTTCAGCAGTTGTTACATATAGTCACTTATTCCAAGAATTGAAAAAAGGAACTTATAAGAAGATATTAGTTGCTGCAACCGGCGCATTATTAAGTCCTACAATGATACAACAGAAAGAGTCGATCCCAACCATTTCACATGCTGTTGTCTTCGAAAGCTGTTAGGAGGTGTAAAGATGGAATTTGTTTATGCATTTATTGTTGGTGGACTCATTTGTGTAATAGGACAATTACTTTTTGAGTTTACGAAATTAACTCCAGGTCATGTCATGTGTATATTTGTTGTAGCCGGATCAATATTAGATGGATTTGGAATTTATGACAAACTAATTGAATTTGCAGGAGCAGGTGCAACGGTTCCGATTACAAGTTTCGGGCATTCTTTATTACATGGAGCGATGGCAGAAGCAAATCAACACGGCTTTGTCGGAATTGGAATGGGAATCTTTTCACTCACATCTTCAGGGATTTCAGCTGCAATCTTATTTTCATTCATTATTGCCTTACTATTTAAACCAAAAGGTTAACTTATGAAGACTAAAAAAGTCATCATAATAACTGATGGAGATGTTTATGCTCATAGGAGTATCGAACATTTAGCAAAACAATTTGGTGGGTGTACAATTTCCCAGTCGCAAGGTAATCCGACAAAGTTCTCAGGCAAAAGAATGGTAGAAATTATCATGCAAGCCCAAAAAGAACCAATATTTGTCTTATTTGATGATAGTGGTTTTATGGGAGAAGGACCAGGAGAAAAAGCATTAAAGTATATTGCAAATGACAAACATATAGAAGTAATTGCTGCCTTAGCAGTCGCATCAAATACGCATCACCAAGAATGGACAAGGGTCGATGTCAGTATTGATAATGAAGGGAATCTGACAGAATACGGTGTAGATAAATTCGGTGTACCGGATATTGAACTAGGAAGAATTAATGGGGACACTGTTTATAATTTAGATCAGTTAAATATTCCTTTAATAATTGGTATTGGCGACATCGGTAAAATGGGTGGCCGTGATGATATAGAAAAAGGTTCTCCGATTACAAAGAAAGCAATTGAATACATCTTAGAAAGGAGTGAAATCCTTGACAACAGAAACTAAGACAACTGATTTATCACCTAAGTTAGTCACGAACGCAAATATTCTTAAGGATCGAATAGGATTTGGAAAAAGCTTCGACTTAGGTCAACGGATCATCTATGTTAATAAAGTTGAAGTGCAATTGTATTATGTAAATGGCTTAACAGATACTGGTTTTATCCAGATGATTTTAGATGATTTAATTGGCTTAAAAGTAGAAGATAAAAATAAACCAGTGTTTAAGGAAGTAGAAGAAACAATTGTACATCAATCAGTAACAGCTATATTAACAATTGAAGAAGTGATAAAAAATATTTTATCAGGACTAATTGTTGTATTAGTAGATGGAGAAGCGAAAGCATTAGCAGTAGATGTAAGGAGTTATCCAGGTCGAGGACCAACTGAACCTGATACAGAAAGAGTAGTACGCGGTTCAAGGGATGGATTTACAGAAAACATTATAAATAATACAGGCTTAATTCGGAGACGAATTCGTGACGAAAACTTGCGAAATGAGATCATGCAAGTAGGCGATAGTTCAAAAACAGATGTATGTGTTACATATATAAAGGGTCTAGCAAATGAAAAATTAGTCAAAGAGATTATCCACCGTATTAAAAAAATTAATGTAGATGGTATGTCTATGGCTGATAAGAAGCTTGAGGAATTTATCTTAAAACAAGGTTATAATCCTTTTCCATTAGTAAGGTATTCAGAAAGACCAGACGTAGTTGCAAATCACATAATAGAAGGTCATGTCATCATCATAGTAGATACATCGCCTAGTGTCATCATAACGCCGGCTACATATTACCACCATATGCAGCATGCTGAAGAATTTCGTCAAACTCCAACTGTTGGTACATTCCTAAGATGGATTCGCTATATTGGAATTTTTATGAGTGTGTTTTTATTACCGTTCTGGCTATTGCTTTGTAATGTACCGGAGATCTTACCAGAAAGTTTAAGCTATATAGGCCCTAAAGAAACAAGTAATATTCCAATTTACTTACAATTAATTATTGCAGACATGGGAATTGAGTTTTTAAGGATGGCCAGTATACATACACCAAATGCTGTTTCGACATCAATGGGTATTATTGCAGCTGTATTAATCGGTCAAGTTGCAATCGATGTTGGGCTATTCCAACCAGAAGTAGTACTTTATACCGCAGTCTCCATGATTGGTTCATATGCTACACCAAGCTATGAATTAGCACTAGCCAATAAACTAGCCAAATTTGTTATTTTGATTTTAACAGCGATACTAGGGATTAAAGGCTTTATGATTGGATCTACATTATTTATTTTATTTTTAGCTAGCTTAACTACGTTAAATACACCTTATTTATGGCCATTTATCCCATTTGATGGTCGAGCATTCCTTCACTTAGTTATTCGGACGAAGGCAAGTGAAAGTGAGAAGAAAAAGGGTGGAAAAACAATCGGAGATGCAACATTATAAAATAAAAACCTCGATACTCATTTAAGATTATCGAGGTTTTTTATTGTACTATTTCACCTTATTTAAAAAATGAAAGAATTGCATCGAATAAAGCAGAAAAGAAGTCTTTTAACTTTTGAATAAAAGATTGTCCTTGTTCTGAATTTAAGAAGTCAGAAATTTGTTCTTTTGCTTTCGTTAATTGGTTGCCTACTTGATCCCAATTGATATTTAAATCCTTCATTTTTTCAAATAAAGCCATTAAGCTAGCCATTTGATCTGATGTTAAATTAATTCCTAATTCACCAGCTAAACGATTAACTAAGTCTTTTAATTCATCAGTTGTCATGTTCGGATTTTTAGCAATTTCTTCTTTAACTTGTGCAACAAGTTGGACAGCTTTCTCATTTCCTACTGTGTCTGCTAGTTTAGCAGTTTTCACCATTTCTTCATTTGCTACTTTTTTAACTTCTTCTGGAATTGCTTCGCCAGAGCTAAGCTCATATGCTTTCATAATACCAGTTAAAGCGGCAGTACCAGAAACTTCAAACGGTGCTGTAATCACGATATTTGCATCCTTTAAACCAGCAGTAATTAATGCATTTGTGTACATTGCATTACTAACCCATGAGATGTTGTTAGTTTGAACAATAATCCCTGTATTTTTTTCACCAATTGTAATCATCGCTGATGACAGTGCACGCGTTCCGATTTGAGCTTTAGGCACTGTTCCATCTAAATATTTATGTTCCTCTTGATTTGAAACTGTAACAGTTCTAGCATCAGCAGGTGCACCCATTTCTGATAATAATGCTTTTTTCTGAGTTTCAGTTAAATTTTGACCAAGAGTAACGATTGTTTCACCAGGAACAGAATCTGCTAGTACCGATAATGGCATAGCAACTAATCCCATTGATAAGGTGAATGCTAAAATTTTTTGTTTCAACAAAGAAACACTCCCTTTATAAGTTAATACAAATTAAAAGTATTATAACACTATTATAGTAGTTTTCGAAAACTTGTCATTACTTTTTGTTTTTTGTATGATTATAAAAGCGTTACTAGTTTATTTAAGTAATGGTAATAATAGGACATAAAGTCTTAGATGTTTGTAATACATAAGGAGGAATTTTTTATGAAAAAGGCAAGTATTACTTTTGAGAACGGTGAGCAAATTTTAATCGACTTGTTTGCTGAACATGCACCAGCAACAGTTGAAAATTTTGAGAGCTTAGCAAAAAAAGGATTTTACGATGGATTAACATTCCACCGCGTTATCCCAGGATTTGTATCTCAAGGTGGAGATCCTAATGGAAATGGTACAGGTGGTCCTGGTTACACAATTAAATGTGAAACTGCAGGAAATCCACATAAACATAAAGCAGGTTCTTTATCAATGGCGCATGCTGGTCGTGATACTGGCGGAAGTCAATTCTTCATCGTTCATGAGCCACAACCACATTTAGATGGTGTTCATACTGTATTTGGTCAAGTAACTGAAGGAATGGATACAGTTTTAAGAATGCGTAATGGCGACGTAATGAAAGAAGTAAAAGTTTGGGACGAGCAATAATCTAATAAAAAACTCTTTTCTGTTTAACAGAAAAGAGTTTTTTTATTTTTATCCTTACATTACCAATAACGAGGCTGTTGATAATATGGTTGATATGCGACTTGGGAATAGGTTGGATGATTTTGAGTTGGAGACATTTGGCTACCATTTTCTTGATGACATGTAATTGGTGGACCAATAAAGGTAGACGGCTGAAGTGGTGAAAGTGTTTGGTTCCATTGATTTTCATTAAGACAGTAAGTATGAGCTACAAGGTTTGCTGGAGTGAACTTTAATAAATCTGAGAATAAAATAACATCAGGTGTAGGTGCATTGAAAATAGCTAGTAAATGTGTTTGATCAGTTGTGGCAATTTCATAATGCCACCATCCTTGTGGAACATTTGCAACCTGTCCTGGTGTTATCGGGTAATGATGAAGCTGTCTTGTATATGGGTTGAAAATTGAAACAACAGCTGAACCTGAAATACAGTAAACTAACTCAGATGAATTCTGATGATAGTGTGGCTCAACTACATTATTTGTACTTAAATAAATATCCAATAACGAAAGCTGATCTAATGTATTTAATTGATTTATACTCAAGCTATTGATGTAATTTTGATTGTCTTTTTTAAAAGATGTATTTGTATTCAAATCAAAACTAAATTGGGTTGAGGGTGAAGTATAATCCAAATCCGATCTCATTTTCACCATTCCTTTAACAAATCATTTAATTAAAGTATAATGTATTCAAGAATTGGGCAAATGGTTCCAGCGTACAAAAGGAAAACTTTCTAGTTCTAGCGCCTAGCCCCTCGAGGTCATAAGCCAAGGCCCAATAAAGGTTAAAGAGCAACCTTTACCGTTCCTCGTCTTATGCTTGTCGGGGCTGAGCGTAGGCGCTTCCACTTTTCGGACTATCTAGTTCCAGCAACTTGACCCCCTTAGTCATAAGCCAAAGCCCATGAAAGTTAAAAAGCAACTTTCAGTGTTCTTTGTCTTATGCTTGTCGGGTCAGAACGAGTTGCTTCCACTTTTCGGTCTGTCTAGTTCCAGCGCCTAGCCCCTCGAGGTCATAAGCCAAGGCCCAATAAAGGTTAAAGAGCAACCTTTACCGTTCCTCGCCTTATGCTTGTCGGGGCTGAGCGTAGGCGCTTCCACTTTTCTTCTTGACAGAAAAATGTGTAAATTATATATTTGAAATATTGATATAGTTGGAACGTATTTTTAGATTTTTCGTAATATAGTAAGGTAATAAAGCATATATTTGAATGTTTTATTAGAAGATTAAGAGTTTTATTAATTTTTAAGAGGGGTAAACATGTTAATTAGGTATAAGAAAACATATGAAAAAATTGCAATGGGCCTGCTATCGTTTATGCCGAATGAAAAGAATGTGAAAAGCTTAGTTAATACAATAAAAGACTATGAAACAAATGAAGATAATCATTTATTCCTTTGGAAATTAGACGATATTGTTGGAATTATTGGAATTCAACTTTTACCAGATAAAGTTCTTATGATTAAACATCTAAGTGTAAACCCTTCATTCCGAAATCAAGGTATTGCAACCTCTTTATATGATGCTATCCGAAATCAGTATGTGGATTATACAATCATTACGACTGAAGAAATAGCTTCATTTATTGATCATTGTAAAATTAGTTTGAAAGTTTTATAGAAAAAGTGTTCGACTTCGTTGTCGAACACTTTTTTGTTATTGATTTTTTCTTATTTCAAGTTGTTTATTTCGCTCAGAGATTACGTCTGATCTGTCCCTTGTACTATGTTTATGGATCAAATCTTCAGTGAATGATGAATAGTTATTTTTTTGTTTTATGAATTGTTGATATAATTTTTGATCCTTAATTGGCAAATGAAAGTGTTTGTATTGTTTATGGTCGTTTATGTTAGCTTGTAAATTATTTACGATTTCTTTAAATGTTTCATGTTCAAGTCCAGCCATTTTAGTAAGTGCAGGGTCATTTGCATATGCATGAACATGGCGCATTAATTTTTTTGCACCAGTATAATTTCCTCGACGATAATGGTATAGCACAACAGCTAGTCGGATGAGACCGAGCCAAACTTTTTTATATTCATTATTGAGCTCTAGTTTCCACTGTTCTTCAAGTATTTCATGGCATTCAAAGAAATCATGGTCAAAATGGAAATGACATAAATATTTTATGTAGCGTTCGTTTTGATTGTAATGTACCAAAATTCTTCACCTCTTTGTTAATTAATGTAACAGAAAGCTAAGTAATAAAAAAGAAGAAAGCCTAGAACGATGTCTAGGCTTTCACATTTTGTTTATTCACAAGTTAGACTAACAGATAAAAGCACATCCAACGATGATTAATAAGATAAATAATACTAACTGCAAATAATTCTTCTTGCATTCATATATTATGAATTTATATAAAAATGGTATAGGCGGATAACTAAAGATTTTTTAAACAAAGTTTATTCAAATCTAAAAAATCCTTTTCTCTATACAGTTTTGTTCAATTATCCTTTATACTGATAAAGTATATAATTTTTATCATAAAGGCTTTGTTACTGTTTATTATTGAAAAGTAAATAAATCGAAAATAAATAAATGATAAAATAATAAGTTGTCAATATGAGAGGTTCAAGTCTTTTGTTAGAGAAACGGGATATGTCAGATTGTATAGGCGAATGTCACGATGGGCTAACCGTACGTCTACGAAAAGCAAGCTCACTTTTAGTAGAAATCAACAATCATGTTAAACGGAGCAATCATATTAGTAAGTTGGTGAAAAGTTTGTGAAGCAATATGAAGTTAAAATTGATGCATTTGAAGGACCGTTGGATTTATTACTTCATTTAATTCAACGATTTGAAATTGATATATACGATATACCTGTATCTGAAATTACCGATCAATACGTTTTATATATTCATACAATGAAAGAATTAGAGTTAGATATTGCTAGTGAATATTTAGTAATGGCAGCTGAGTTGTTAGCAATGAAGAGTAAGAGCATCCTACCGAATCATGAAGAACAGGCTGACTGGGATGCTGTTTTTGAAGAAGATCCTAGAGAAGAATTAATGAATCGATTGTTAGTTTATAAACAATTTAAGGAAGCGGCAAATGTATTTCAGGAAAAAGAATCTGAGCGGGCAATGATTTTTACCCGTAATCCTACTGACTTATCTGAGTATGGGCCAGGTCCTGAGGATATTACAATGCCAACCGATGTAACGATTTATGATATGTTAGGCGCACTACAAAAACTGTTTAAACGAAAAAAGCTTCAAGAACCATTGCAAACAAAAATAGTCCGAGAAGAAATTTCCATTGAAAGAAGAATGGGTGAAATTGTTGACTATTTAAAACAACTTAAGAAACGGACTAATTTTATTAGTTTATTCCCATATAATGATAAGGAAAGTATAGTTGTTACATTTTTAGCTATTTTAGAGTTAATGAAAACTAAAGAAATTATTGTAGAGCAAGAACAAAATTTTTCGGAAATTTTTCTAACTTCACGAGAAATATTCGAAAAAAAGCAAGATGAGGTGTACTCGTAATGGAAAATGAACAAAAATTAATAGGTGTTCTTGAGGGCCTATTATTCGTTGCTGGAGATGAAGGGATTTCAATTCTAGAATTATCAGATACGTTAGAATGTACTCAAACAGAAGTGTTAGAATTAATCGAGAGTTTAAAGAAAGAATATGATCAATCATCTAGAGGATTACAAGTAAGAATTTTAGCGAATCGATATAAATTAACATCAAAAAGAGAACATGGAGAATTCTTTAAAAAGCTAATTGAAAGTCCATCAAATTCATCTTTATCTCAAGCAGCTCTTGAAACATTAGCAATCGTTGCGTATCAACAGCCAATAACTCGTACGGAAATTGAAGATATACGTGGCGTGAAAACAGAAAAACCAATTCAAACGCTTGTCTCAAAATATTTGATTAAAGAAGTAGGTCGTGCTGAAGGTACTGGGCGAGCAATTTTATATGGAACAACATCTGAGTTCTTAGACTATTTTGGTTTGAAAAATATTAAAGAACTACCACCACTTCCAGAGGATTTAAAAATGGAGGAAATTGAGGAAGAAGCTGACTTGTTTTTTAGTAAGTTTGAAAAAGAAGATTAGTTAAAAAATTCTGCGATTATCTAACCATACTATGTTACACTAATATTATGGAAATCTTTGGAGGGTGAAAGAATTGTATATTTATAATTGTCAGGGATATGAATTAGTAAAAGCTCAGTCAAACACTTCAGAAGACTTTTTTAATCGTTCAGAAGTTGAATATGAATATAATGGTCAAAAACTTGTAACTTCAGTGTTATATGTAAGATTTTTTGAAGAACAGCTTCCAGAATTGAGTGAAGTGAAAACAACTGTACTTTATGATAATGGAGAAGAGTCAATTTATTTCCGCGATTTAGTTGCTCTTGCTTTTATTATTAATAATCCAGCTTATCGTGGTCGTAAACGAATTTATATAAATGAAATCAATGAGTTTGTTAACGAGTTAAAAGGTGTGGATTTTGATCATTTAGTTGGATATGCAAGGGGAATTAAACAAAGTACAAGTAAAAGAGTTGAAGTAACGATCTAATTTATGGAGGGATTACAATGTCGAATAAGATGGTAGAGCATCAATTAAAAATAGTTGGTCATCAATTAGGTATTGTGGGATTAGAGTGTAATATGTTTTTAAATAAACATTCTTTACCGTCATTTCAACAGGAAAGTTCAACAATAAATCAATCGTATATGGAAAGTATTCTTACTTCTTTGCGTAGAATTTCAGTTTATAGTGAGGATGCAAGAGAAGTTTGTGAGAAGATTTTAAGTGGCGGGTTTCATAAGGCAACTGCAGAAGAAACATTACATAAAATTTATCACAGATGTATTGCGGAGTTTTTTTCTCCAAAGAATGATGCATGGTATGAAAATAGTCGTGCTGCATACACTGGAAATCAGGCGATTACTTTTTATAAAGAAGTACCCCCTTCGATTCAGTCGTTGTTTACAAAATTAGAAAAAGTTTTTCAGCAAATGAGAGAAGAACTTGAGTATTATGAAACTGATTATTCGACTAAAAAGATGCAACAATATAAACAGTAATGATTCAGTAATAAATTGTAAAATATATATAAAGGATAAGACTAGAAAATGTTTCTAGTCTTTTACTTTGCAGAAAAAGTATAAAAACCAAGAGATTCAGACTGATTGAAAATGCTTGTCTTTCGAGGCATGAAGCCTGGTGAGGAGCGGAGTTACCTTATATGGTAATGAGCACCGCAGAAAGCGAGCGTTTGGCAAGCAGTCTGAAAGACTAGAAAATGTATCTAGTCTTTTTCTTATCAGTTACGTTACAATACTTTAGAAATTGTTTTGAATGAGAAGAGGAAGAAAAATGAAATCAATGTTTTCAATAGGACAAAGAACGATCAAAACCGCAATTGGAAGCGGAATTTCACTAATCATCGCAGAAGCATTACATTTGCAAAACTATAGTACAGCGGCTGTCGTCACTTTATTAAGTATCCAAAATACAAAGCGGAAATCATTTTTTGTAGCGATTCAAAGATTTATTGCTTCTGTTATTGCAATGTTTTTTGGTTGGATGTTGTTTGAATACTTAAGCTACCATCCTCTAACAGTTGTTATTTATTTCTTATTAACAATCCCATTACTAGTAGCGTTGAAGCTACAGGAAGGAATCATCCCGAGTTCAGTCATTGTACTACAAATTTACGTTAGTACAGATAAGTCTATTGGCTTTTTATATAATCAAGTATTAATCCTTGCAGTCGGAATTGGGATCGCTTTGATTATGAATACATATATGCCAAGTATTGAAAAGAAAATGGTCGAGACTCAAAAGAAAATCGAACAAAATTTTAAAATGCTCCTGATAGGGATTTCATTAAAAATGAAAGGTAAAGATGAGGATTTAGAAGAATACATAAATGAAACAAATATTCTATTACAAAATGCTAAATCATTAGCATTTAGACAAGTTGAAAATAGTTTTATTAAAACAAATGTATATTACTTAACGTATTTTGAAATGCGAGAAAGACAATTTGAAATCATCACAAATCACATCATTCCAATCTTAAAACAAATTGATATAAACTTTGAGCATGCTAAGATCATTGCAGAATTTTTTGAGGATACTGGTGTTTATTTGAAGGAAAAATCAACTGGTATTGAATTGTTAGGTGAATTTAACCATATGATGCAAGAATTCAAAAGAATGCCATTACCCAAAACTAGAGATGAGTTTGAAACCCGAGCAAATTTAATGAAGGTTGTTTATGAACTTGAAAAAGTCATTACTTTAAAACTTGAATTTTATGCAGAACATCGTACGGTACTTGAGACAGAATAAAATAGTCATTCTAATATTAGTCCATATTTCTTACCGGTAATACCGTTATCATAACCATCATACAATTGAAAGTAGAAGAGAATGCATTTTCTCTGTGGAGGTGGAATATGGTAAATCAATCTGAACTGATTACTTACTTTCAAGAAGTTGAGGATTGGTGTGGAAACGTCTTGCAATTACTTGCAGAAAGATTTGATCAACTACAGGAAAAGGAACTATTAGAATATAAAGTAAAATTATTACTAAACCGAATGGGTACAACGAGTTACTATGTGGATCAAAATTCATTTTTAGATGAAATTTCAATGGATGTAGACGATATCCAAGAAAGATTAATATCTTTATTAAATGAAGAAGAATATGATGATAGTTATGCATACCGAGTCATGGAAGTGGAAGAAAAAATTGAAATTGGTAAACACGAATTACCTCCACTACCTTATCCGTATAATGCATTAGAACCATATATTTCAAAGGAAATTATGATTCTTCATCATGATAAACATCATAAAAGCTACGTAGATGGTTTAAATAAGGCAGAAATTGAACTTGAAAAAGCGAGAAAGAATAATCAATACGATTTATTAAAGCATTGGGAACGAGAATTAGCTTTTCATGGTTCGGGGCACTATTTACACACTATTTTTTGGAACAATTTAAGTAAGGCAGGTGGAGGGAAACCTCAAGCAGAACTGTTAAAACAAATAGAAGATGATTTTGGAAGCTATGAGGAATTTAAAGAACACTTTACACATGCAGCCAAAAAAGTTGAAGGTGTAGGTTGGGCTATTTTAGTATGGGTACCAAGAGCGAATCGACTCGAAATATTGCAAACTGAAAAACACCAATTCTTTACACAATGGGATACGATTCCACTACTTGTGATAGACGTTTGGGAACACGCATATTATCTTCAATATAAGTTTGACAAAGATTCATATGTTGATAATTTTTGGAACATTGTTAACTGGGATGATGTGAATTATCGATATGAATATGCAAGCCAATTAAAATGGAAGCCATTTTATTAATAAAAGAGTCAAATGAAAAGCGAAGTGTGTTGCATTGCACTACAGGATGCTCGCTTTCCATGAGGCTGGCGCTGAGCATCCTCGGTGCATTCGAGCCTACAGGGTCTCACATGTCAAGCAAATCCCAAAAAAGTCGTGCATCTTTCGCTCCAAAAAATTCTAAAGGAATCAGTTTTTTATTTGATGCCGAATACTTTTCCCTCCCAAGGAAAAGTATTCGGCATTTTTTCTTAAAAAAAAGTCATTTTTTTATCTTTCAATTCGTAAACTTGTACTAATTAGGACTAACTGTGGAGTGATGCGAAAATGAAAAAATGGCTAATAGTAGGAATCATTAGCTTATTTCTGATTGGAATAATAATTCCAACTAATAACGTAAAAGCATTTGGAGGAGTTAGTGCTAGAAATGCGGTACTAATGGATCAAAAAACAGGAAGAATTTTATATGGAAAAGCAATGCATGACCCGGAACGAATTGCGAGTATTACAAAAATCATGACGGCGATCTTAGCTGTAGAGTCAGGAAAACTTCAAAATACAGTTACGATTAGTTCGAGAGCAGTTCAAACTGAGGGTTCTTCAATTTATTTAAAACCAGGTCAAAAAATTAAGCTGGAAGATTTAGTGTATGGTTTAATGCTTAGGTCTGGTAATGATGCTGCTAATGCGATTGCTGAAACAGTTGGTGGCAGTATTGAAGGTTTTGTTTATATGATGAACGAAAAAGCGAAAGAAATTGGGATGAGTAATTCTTTTTTTAGTAATCCATCGGGTTTAGATGAAAATGGGAAGGAACATTATTCTTCAGCTTATGATATGGCACTACTTACAAAATACGCAATGGAAAATCCAAAGTATGCAAAAATAGCCGGAACAAAACTACATAGAGCAAAAAATACAGCAGAGTCTTGGGATTATGTTTGGAAAAATAAAAATAAATTACTGACATTTATGTACAAGTATAGTACAGGTGGAAAAACGGGTTTCACTAAAAAAGCTAAAAGAACACTCGTATCAACTGCATCGAAAAATGGAATGGATTTAATCGTTGTCACTTTAAATGATGGTCAAGATTGGCAAGACCATATGGCACTATTTGAATATGGTTTTGATCATTATCCTTTAACAAAAGTAATGAGTAAGGGTGGAATTAGAGAAGTTAAGGACAAGATTTATAAAGGGCATGTTTATTTGAAAAATGATTTCTTTTATCCCTTAGATGAAAAAGAGAAGGAACATGTTACTGTGACGATTGAATTGGAAAAGCCAACAGATAAACGATTTGAGAATGATGAAATTGTCGGAAAAGCGCTCATTGAATTAGAGGGTGAACAATTAGGAACTAGGAATATTTTTTATAGTAAAAGTAAAGTCAAGGTTTTTACAAAAGAGGTTTTTGAACAAAGTAAAGATGTGTTGCTAAACTTAATGGGAGAGCACTCAAATGGTTAATATCATTTGGGTTGCTCTTACGATAATTGGGTTTGTATTTGCGATGGTAAATGGGACAATTGAGGAAGTTAACAAAGCGGTGTTTGATGGAGGGAAACAAGCAATCACTATTTGTATTGGTTTAGTCAGTGTGCTTGTATTTTGGTTAGGATTAATGAGAATCGCTGAAGAATCAGGCTTATTAAAAATTTTGTCCAAGCTTTTTCAGCCATTTCTTACATTCCTGTTTCCAAGAATTCCAAAAGACCACCCTGCCCTTGGGTATATTATGTCAAATATGGTAGCCAATTTATTTGGTCTAGGTAACGCTGCAACTCCACTTGGTATTAAAGCAATGGAGCAATTAAAGGTATTAAACAAAAATAGCCAAGAAGTAAGTGATGATATGATCACGTTTCTTACGCTTAATACATGTGCCATTACTTTAATCCCAACTACTGTAATCGGAATTAGAATGTCTTATCATTCAGCTAATCCGACTGAAATTGTCGGTGTTACGATTCTGGCCCAAGTCGTTTCATTTATTGGTGGATTATTGATTAACAGCTTTTTTGCAAAAAGACGTAATCGAAAGGGGAGAAGATAAATGGGGGTTATGAATACAATCTCGCTTTATATCATTCCCTTTATCATTGCAGTTATCTTAATACATGGAACATGGAAAAAGGTTCCTACATATGAATCATTTGTAGAAGGTGGAAAAGAAGGCGTTACGATTGCAGTTCAGTTAATTCCGTTTTTAGTTGGTATGTTAGTTTCAATTTCAATATTTAGAGCTTCTGGTGCCTTAGAATTTTGTGTTGAACTTCTCCGTCCTATACTAGCCTCTCTTGGTATACCAGCAGAAGTATTTCCTCTGGCGATTATTCGCCCAATATCTGGCTCGGCAGGTTTGAGTATTACAGCTGATCTAATTAAAACATATGGACCAGATTCTTTTATCGGACGACTTGCGTCAACTATGCAAGGTAGTACCGATACAACTTTATATGTATTAACGGTATATTTTGGTGCTGTTGGGATTCGAAAAATGGGAGATGCTTTAAAGGTTGGCTTACTTGCAGACGCACTTAGTATTATCTTTTCTATTGTATTTGTTACGATATTCTTTACTTAATGTAAAAGTACTTTTATTCCTTATTGGAAGGTATAAAAGTACTTTTTTATTGCGTGATAAAAATAAATATCTTATAATACCAATAAGAATAGTTGGTATTAAGACAACGTTCAATTTTACCCATGTTGCATATAATGGATTGGAAGAAACTAACCTTTTTTTTGTGGCATAAAGGAGCTTGAAATTATGAAAGTTGTAAAGTCAGTACACGAACTGATTGGATCAACACCATTACTTGAAATTACATCTTTTCCTTTACCAAAAGGCACTAGATTATTTGCAAAACTAGAATATTGCAATCCTGGTGGTAGTGTAAAAGACAGACTTGGGATGGAATTACTAGAATGTGCATTTAAAGAGGGAAAGCTAAAAAAAGAAGGCACAGTTATTGAACCGACAGCAGGTAATACTGGTATTGGTTTAGCACTAGCGGCGCTAAAATATGAAGTGAATGCTATTTTCGTTGTTCCAGAGAAGTTCAGCTTGGAAAAACAAACTTTAATGAGAGCGCTTGGTGCAAAAATTGTAAACACTCCAACGTCAGAAGGTATGACTGGTGCAATTAAAAAAGCAAATGAGTTATCAAAAGAAATACCAAATTCATTTGTACCTTCTCAATTTAGTAACGAAGCAAATCCTAGAACTTATTTTAAAACGTTAGCGCCTGAACTTGTTGAACAATTGGATGGCAAAATAGATGTATTCGTCGCTGGAGCTGGTAGTGGTGGAACATTTACTGGAACAGCCCAGTATTTAAAAGAAAATTGTACGAATGTAAAAACTGTCATCGTTGAGCCAGAAGGTTCTATATTAAATGGAGGCGAGCCCGGTTCACACGATACAGAAGGTATTGGAATGGAATTCATTCCAGGTTTTGTAGATACGAATTTATTTGATGAAATCTATACAGTACTTGATCAAGATGCGTTTCAATTAGTAAAAGAAATTGCAAGAAAAGAAGGTTTACTAGTAGGAAGCTCTTCTGGGGCAGCACTTTATGCAAGTTTAAAAGAAGCTCAAAAAGCTGAACCAGGAAGTACGATTGTAACAATTTTTCCAGATAGCAGTGAAAGATACCTAAGTAAAAACATATATAGTGGAGGATATTAATATGAAGAAAAAGACAGCGTTAATTCATGGAGGAATAAGCAGAGATGAAGCTACGGGTGCAGTTAGTGTTCCAATTTATCAAACGAGTACGTATAAGCAAGATGCTGTTGGCAAGCATAGAGGCTTTGAATATTCCAGAACAGGCAATCCAACACGTCATGCGCTTGAAGAATTAATGAAAGATATTGAACACGGTGTAGCTGGTTTTGCATTTGCTTCAGGTATGGCGGCAATTCATACGGTATTTAGTTTGTTTAAAACGGGAGATCATATTGTCGTTGGTGATGATGTATATGGTGGTACGTATCGCTTATTAACAAAAGTATTATCAAATCTAGGCATTACTGCAACATTTGTGGATACAAGTAACTTAGCACTAATTGAAGAAGTTATTTCTCCAAACACAAAAGCAATCTTTATCGAATCACCAAGTAATCCATTGTTAAAAATTACAGATATCAAAGGTGTATCAAAAATTGCAAAAGAATATAATGTATTAACGATCGTAGATAACACATTTGCAACACCATACTGGCAACAACCTTTAAAGCTTGGAGCTGATATTGTTGTTCATAGTGGAACGAAATATTTAGGTGGCCATAGTGATGTTGTAGCAGGTATTGTTGTGACAAATAATGTAGAACTTGCTGAAGATATTGGATTTTATCAAAATTCTATCGGCGGCGTGCTTGGTCCAAATGACAGTTGGTTATTACAACGTGGAATTAAAACATTAGGAATCAGAATGGAAGAGCATGAAAGAAACACTCATGAAATTGCAAAATTATTAAATGCACATCCAAATGTAAATAAAGTATTTTATCCAGGTTTAGAAACGCATTCAAATCACGAGTTAGCGAAACAACAAAGTAGTGGTTTTGGTGGAATGTTATCATTTGAACTACAAGAAGGTTTAGACCCTGAAGTATTTGTAGGGAAATTAAAATGGTTTACATTAGCTGAAAGCTTAGGAGCAGTTGAAAGTCTAGTTGGGATTCCTTCAAAAATGACTCACGCTTCAATTCCGAGAGAAAAACGATTAGCATCAGGTATCTCAGATGAATTAATTCGTTTATCAATTGGACTTGAAGATTTAGAGGATTTAAAAGAAGACTTAGAACAGGCGTTAATATTCGAAACATCAAGGGTGAGATAAATGGGTAGAGAATTTTTAGATGTATTCACAGGTTGGGCTGAAAGTTATGATTCATTCGTTCAAGGTCAGGATGCAGAGTATAAAGAAGTATTTCGACGTTATGATGAAATTTTAGATGAAATTGTAAAACGAAGTGGGGAAAATGTACTTGAATTTGGAATTGGTACTGGTAATTTAACAAAGCTTTTATTCGATTCAAACAAACAAGTATTTCCGATTGAACCATCACCAGAAATGAGACTAATCGCTTCTAAAAAATTAGGTGAAAATGTTGACATTCATGATGGAGATTTAATTGATTTTCCTAAACCAACGCAACAAATTGATACTATAGTAAGTTCTTATGTTTTTCATCATTTAACTGATGATGAAAAATATGAAGCTATTAAACTATATCATTCATTGTTACCAGTAAACGGAAAAATTATTTTTGCAGATACGATGTTCCAAACAGAGGAAGCTTTTCAAAATGAAATTACGAAGGCAGATCAGGCCAATTTCATCGATTTAAGAGATGACTTGAAAAGAGAATATTACCCATTAATACCAGTAATTCGTTCCCATTTTGAAAAAAATGGATTTTCAGTCAGTTTCCAACAATTTAATGATTTTGTTTGGATTGTAGAAGCAACAAAACTATAGAGAGATTTTTTAGGAGGAAATAATTATGCCATCAGTAGAAAGTTTTGAATTAGATCATACAAAAGTAGTAGCACCGTATATTAGACATTGTGGAACACACCAAGTTGGTACGGATGGAGTTGTCACGAAATATGATATCCGTTTTTGCCAACCTAACAAACAAGCGTTACAACCTGCAACAATTCATACCTTAGAGCATTTATTAGCTTTAAATGTCAGAGAAGCAGTGCCAGCAGGTGAACCATTCAAAATCATCGATTTATCACCAATGGGTTGTCAAACAGGTTTCTATTTAATTATTGCTGGAGAACCGTCAATTTCAGACGTAATCGCTTTATTACGTAAAACAGCTGAATTAGGAATTCAAGTTGAAGAAGTACCAGCTGCAAATGAACTTCAGTGTGGTCAAGCGAAACTTCATGATCTTGAAGGCGCTAAAAAGTGGTTGAAATATTGGAGCGAACAAACAGACGAAAAATTAGCAAGCGTCTTTGCTTAATGTAAAGATGTAAATAAATCAAACATAAACGTCATCAATAATTGACCTCACTTTCTAATTGTTAGACTTAACTAACACTTAGAAAGTGAGGTCATAGATGGCGTTTTTTTATGTAAGAAAAGCTTCTTAATTAATGACAAGCAGTAATTTTTCTTTAGGTACTGTAAATTTTATTTCACCAATATTTTCTTCAATATCTTCAATTGTAGGTATTTCATCAAAACTTTGGATAGAAATATCATCATCTAAACATAATAGGATAAAAGGATAATTTGTTTCTGTAGAATCATAGATTAGCTTGTATGCTTTCGAAGGTTTATGAGAAGTAAAAAATACATCGCCTAATTTAAACGAACCAATTGAATTATATTTTATTGATGGATTAAAAGAATAATTCATATTGTTTTCTCCTTTTTCAGTTAATAGCTATAGTATTGACACCTTATTGATTGAATAAACTTTTGATTAATAATTTGCTTGAATTGTAATGGAGAGTTTATTTTTTTGGGTAACCATAGTAATTTCGCCAATCCAATCTTCTATATCACCTAAGGTAGGCATAATATCGTAATTTTGAACTAATCTAGCATCTGACAACGAAACAAGTACGTAAGGATATTCCTCTTCATTCTCCTCATATACAAGCATATAAACCGTTTCATGCTTCTTTGTGATTAGAACACTTCCAGGGGAAATGACCTTTGTACGATCAAATGCTGAAGGATGTTTTAATGTTAAATTCATTTTAAATACCTCATTTCTGCAAATCTAGTAAATTATATGTGACCTTTCTTAAAATATTCGTAATGTGATAGAGTTGAAAAATGACAGTTGGATTCATTTGTGAAATAAAACATTTTGGTTGGTCCAAACGATGCAAAGTTTGATTGACTAGATCTATAAATTGTTAAACTATAAAATCACTAATTCATTTTGATTTGGAGAGTATAGTACTTTATTTAGAGTTTATAAGTAAATCCCTTTAGAGATAGGACAAGCTTTTACACTTTTCAACTTGTATTCAGTCGTATAAATCTGTATGATGGTTGAAGAGGTGAATTGAGCGAATGGAAAGATTGCAAAAGGTTATTGCTAGAGCCGGGATTGCTTCTCGACGTAAAGCAGAGGAATTAATTAAAGAAGGAAAAGTTAAAGTAAATGGTCAAATTGTTACTGAACTTGGTGTTAAGGTTACTAGTAACGATAAAGTTGAAGTGGATGAAGTTCCAATCGATAAAGAAGAACCAGTATACTTTATTTTATATAAACCATCTGGTGTCATTTCTAGTGTGTCTGATGATAAAGGTAGAAAAGTTGTAACGGATTTCTTTCCAATGATTCCGCAACGTATTTTTCCGATAGGCAGATTAGATTACGATACATCAGGAATTATACTTTTAACGAATGATGGTGAATTCTCGAATTTACTACAGCATCCTAAGTATGAAATCGATAAAGAATATATTGCGAAAGTAAAAGGGATTCCAACTAAAGAGCAGTTGCGTAAATTAGAACGTGGAATAGTACTAGAGGATGGCAAAACAGCTCCAGCCGAGGTAAAAATGATTTCACTTGATAAGAAGAAAAACACTGCAATCATTAGATTGGTCATTCATGAAGGTAGGAACCGTCAAGTAAAAAGAATGCTTGAGGCGATCGGAACTCCTGTTATGAAGTTAAAACGTGAGCGTTATGCGTTCTTAGATTTATCCGGATTAGCTGCTGGTGATGGAAGAGAGTTATCACCACACGAGGTAAAACAATTAAGAGCGATGGCTTCTGCAAAGCCACGTTAATGAAAAGACTCGGCCAATGCCGAGTTTTTTCTTGCGTGAAAACAATCGTGATGAATAGATGTTAGAATATTTAGTCTTTTGGTTCATACCTTCATATTTCTATTCAAGAATAGGAAATAATGATATTCTTACATATGGGAGGAACTGCTTATATGAAAAAAAATAGAACGTTAATTCGTACACTAATCCTTTTAACTATGGTTGCTGCAATCGGTTATACTTTTTACATAAATTTCTTTAAGGAAGATGAAGTGGTAAGCAAAGGGAGTACTGCACCTAACTTTGCTTTAACTGAACTGAATTCTGAAGATAAATTTACACTTTCTGAGCAGAAAGGGAAAGGTGTTATCGTTAACTTTTGGGGCACTTGGTGTGAGCCTTGTAAACGTGAAATGCCTTTTATGAATGAGTTATATCAAAAGTATAAAGATCAAGGTATTGAATTATTTGCGTTAAATGCAGATGAGTCAGAGTTTTCCGTGAAAAAATTTGTAAGCGATTATAAACTTACATTCCCGATTGCGATTGATAAAGATCAAGAAATTTTAAACATTTATGGTGTGAATCCATTACCGACTACATTTTTTGTTAGTCCTGATGGAAAAGTAAAAAGAATTGTAACCGGTCAAATGACATCAACTTCTTTTGAAAGTTATATTAAAGAAATATTACCAAAATGATGCTGTAAAATGAGTTAGGGGAAAAGATATGGATACTTTTAAATGTGAATGTGGACATTTGAATCATGTTGGAACAGTAATCTGTGAATCTTGTGGAAAGCCGCAGGATGAAACTTCTACTGACCTACTTGATATGAAATATGAGGGTACTGCACGACGATCGATTGTAAACAATCAAACTTTTATCGATAAAGTGTGGATGTTTTTTTCTTCTGTAAAAGTTGCTGTAGTCATCATAGTCATTACATTGATAGCTGCTGCACTTGGAACTATTTTTCCTCAAAGAGATTTATTACCACCAACTGCAGATCCAACAACCTATTACCAAGATGAGTATGGTACATTCGGTAAAATCTATGACTTTATTGGATTAGATAATACATTCAACTCCTGGTGGTTCATGTTACTAGTTGCTTCAATCGGAATTTCACTAGTAATTTGTAGTTTAGATCGTATTGTTCCACTTTATAAAGCTTTGAATAAACAAACAGTTACAAGACATCCAGGCTTTTTAACAAGACAAAGAATGTTTGGAACAACTAAAGTGGATAATATCCCTGAGGAAATTGAAAAAGCAAAGAACAACCTACTAAAGAAACGTTATAAAATCCGTGAAGAAAACGGCAATATACTTGCTGAAAAAGGCAGGTTTTCTCGTTGGGGTCCTTATGTAAACCATATTGGTTTAATCATTTTCTTAATTGGCGTAATGATGAGATATGTGCCTGGGATGTATTTAGATAAGGCGCTATGGGTTCAAGAAGGCGAATTAAAGCCAATTGTTGGGACGAATCAAAATTACTATATTAAGCTAAAAGACTTCCATATGGAAACTTATAATAAGAATACTGAAGGAAAAGTTTACGAAGATGCAATTGAACGTTTTGGAAATGATAAAATTCCGAAAAATTATCAAGCAGACGTAACATTATATAAACGTCAAGGGAATTTAATTCCTGGTGAAGAGCCGAAACTAACAAAAGTAAAAGATTATAATATACGCGTAAATGAACCTTTAAAATTCCAAAATTTTGCTTTATATCAAGTAGACTATAAAATTGGAGAATTTAGTGCATTTTTATTTACACTTGAAGATAAAAAAACTGGTAAGAAATTAGGTCCATTAAAAGTAGATTTACAAAATCCGAAAGAAGTTTATGATTTAAAAAATGGATACAAAGTAGAGCTTAGAAACTATTTTCCTGACTTTTATTTCAATTCAGATGGTGTTCCTGATACAAAAACAAGAAAACCAAACAATCCAGCATTTGTATTTAAAATGACGACACCAGATACGCCAAAAGGTGAAGTTGCATTCGTTGCAATTAAACAAAACATTGAGCCAGATGGTGTAAATAAATACAAAATGACGTTTGCTGGTATTGAAACAAAAGATTCGACTGGATTAACAGTTCGTAAAGATTTAACACTTTGGTTACTAGGCATTGGAGGAACAATCTTTATGATTGGCGTAATCCAAGGAATGTACTGGTATCATCGAAGAGTTTGGATCCAAAATCAAGATGGGGAAATTTGGATTGCCGCATTTACTAATAAAAACTATTATGGTTTAAAACAAGAGTTGAAAAAGGTGTTGGGAGACACTAAGATTGAATTGCCAATCGATCAACAATCTGAAAAAAGTGTTTAATAGGGGGAAAATATGTACGAGCTAAGTAGTAATTTCTTATTTATTTCGTTTATATGTTACATCGTAGCGACTTTCTTTTTTGGTGGCTCGATGAAAATAAACGATCAAGGACCTAATAGATGGGCTACGATAGGAATATCAATCACAATTTTAGGTTTTTTATCACAAATCACTTATTTTATTACAAGATGGATTGCCGCAGGACATGCACCTGTAAGTAATCTTTTTGAGTTTATTACATTCTTTGGCATGATGTTAATTTTAGCATTCATTCTGATCCATTTTATTTACCGATTAAATATTATTGGATTATTCGCATTACCAATTGCAATTATTATTATTGCTTATGCAACTGTGTTCCCACATGAGATTAAACCATTAGTTCCTTCATTAAAAAGTTACTGGTTACATATTCACGTAACAACTGCTGCTTTAGGTGAAGCGATTTTAGCTATTAGTTTTATTACTGGTTTAATTTATTTAATTAAAAATATTAATCAATCAAAGTCTACAAAGAAAACTTTCTGGCTTGAAGCTGTTTTATACTTCTTAGTAACTGTTGTAGCATTCATTTTAATTTCAACTGCATTTAATGCATCAGGTTACGAAGCGAAATACAATTGGGTTAATAAAGACGGCGTGAAAGAAGAAATGATTTACAATTTACCATCGATTGTTGGTCCACATAAAGGTGAGTTGACAACAGAAGGTAAATTTGAAGCATTAGCCGAAATGCCAGCGTTAATCAATGCGAAAAAACTAAATACAGTTATTTGGTCAATTTTTGCGGGAATAGCGCTTTATCTAGTGATTCGATTAATCATTAGAAAGCGTATTGGGGCATTTTTACAACCGTTCGTTCAAAAGGTTGATAGTGATTTATTAGATGAAATTGGATATCGTGCAGTAGCGATTGGTTTTCCTGTCTTTACTTTAGGTGGTTTAATCTTTGCAATGATTTGGGCTCAAATTGCTTGGACAAGATTTTGGAGCTGGGATCCTAAAGAAGACTGGGCATTAATTACATGGTTATTCTATGCAGTATTCTTGCACCTACGTTTTAAACGAAACTGGCAAGGGGAAAAATCAGCTTGGTTGGCTGTAATTGGTTTCGCAATCATCATGTTCAACCTAATTGCAGTAAACTTAATCATAGCTGGACTACACTCATACGCTTAAAAGATAAGCGGATGGCTTTCGGATCATACGATAGAAATAGAATATATAATAAAAAAGACAGAATAAAGTATGCTAGTTTACTTTATTCTGTCTTTT
>NZ_JBALMS010000137.1:0-1571 GCF_036962205.1 Bacillus sp. JJ664
CAATTATTTTAATGTTTTTTTAATTTGATAGATAATTTTAAAATAAAATTGGAAAAAGAAGGAATTTTATATTAGAAACCAAAATAATTAATAAAGGACTGTTTTTTTATATCAAGTCTTAAAAATCAAATTTTATAATTCTTGGAGTGAAAAATGGAAGTTATTTTTATGTTCTTTAAAATTATGACGTGTTTGTTTCTTGTCATTTTAATCATTTTTCTATTTATTAATATGATTAGTTATTTTAAATCATTAAAAAAAATTCTAAAAAATATTGAGGAAAAGCTTGAAATAATCGCAAAAAAGCAGAAGGATTCCTGAGTGTCTTATTAAAAAAAATAGCTCCATGGGAGTTTGAAAAACAAAATAGAAAGGAGAAGTGTCCTAAATGAGTCATTCAAAAAATGGTGTAGGTGGAATTGTCTTTGTTGGTTGTATGTTCTTAGGTGGGGGAATAGGATCCTTGTTAGGTGAATCTCACTCTGGTTGGTTAATTGGTATGGGTGCTGGTTTCATAGGTATGGCTTTGACAAGAGCATGGATGAAATAATGTAGCAAAATAAACAAAACCACTGTTAAATATTGACAGTGGTTTGTTTATTGTATAAACATAATTTTTATGATAAAAAACGATCTCGAATCTCTTTAGTAGGTATCATACATGTTTCACTTTTTCCAAATAATCTATAACGATTTGATGCAAAAAGTTGATAAAAATAGTTGCGAATGGGTGTTGGAATTATGATAAAAATATAAAATATTTTAGGCCAACCGTTTAACTTCTTTGAGATATGAAGTGCTGCGGTAGATTCTGTTTTTACGATCCCATTTTGCAATAAAATGACTGAATCCATTTCTTTAAGCTCTGGATTTGTTTCGATTAGTTTTTTTCCAATTGATGACTGGAGTGAAGCAAATTGAAATATGCCTTGTTTATCATGTTTGATGATAAATTGAACCGCGCTATTGCAGAAATTACAAACTCCATCAAATAAAATAATCGGTTTTTCTTCCACTTTCAAGCTCCTATTATTTATTCTTGGTTTACCATGTGATATGCAACATTTCTTAAATGCTGTAATAGTGGTTCTTTGATTTCTTCATCTAAATCTACATCGTCCATTGCTTTTGCCATACAATCTAGCCAATCATGTGCAAGTTCAATTGTGATTGGAAATGGTAAGTGTCTTGCTCTCATTCTTGGGTGACCACGTTCCATACTATAATATTGCGGACCACCTAAAAATTGAGTTAAAAATAGTTTTTGTTTACGTGCTGTTTCTTCCCAATCTCCTGGGAAAATTGGCGCAAGACGCTCGTGCTTTGATACATAAGAGTAAAAAGTATCAACAAGCTCCTCTAGTTTTTCTTTGCCTATATATTCGTACATCGTTTGATTTTGATTAGTCAATGATTGAACCTCCAATAAAAACGTAATGTATATAGTTTTATTTTAACGTTTTTTATTGTGTAAGAGAAGTAATATAGATTATCTGATGGCCATGAAAAAGAAGAGCGTTTAATTCCACTTAAGGATGCTCGCTTTCCATGGGGCAGGCGCTGAGCCTCCT
>NZ_JBALMS010000137.1:1632-6606 GCF_036962205.1 Bacillus sp. JJ664
CGTAACGCATGCATGACCCACTTCCTGTGGGCCTCCTGTGGGGTCTCAGCTTTCCCGCAACTCCCATAGGAGTCGAGCATCCTTCCGTTCCATTCAACTTCTTGAAATAAAATACAATCTTAATTTAAAGATGACATAACCACTTAAAATAAGAACATAATCTTATCTAAGGGATAAGATTACACTTATGATATAAGTATAGTCTTATCCAAGTTCTTCCATTCAACTACTTGAAATAAAGACAATCCTAATTATTTCTTCTAATACAAAAGAATTTTGAATTCGACTCTAGTATGCTTGCTTGCCATACACAAATACATATTATTCTAGAAATGTAAATTGAACCTTATTATATGTTTTTAATGTATTCACTATATTTAATCTCTTTTCCTTAATGTGGTAGGATAATGAATAGATATATTTTGTATTGGAGGTGTAGCAATGAATTCTTGGGCCCCTAAGAGTGGTAAGGTTATTTTACATGTTGATATGAACTCTTTTTTTGCTTCAGTGGAAATTGCAAATGATCAATCATTAAAAGGAAAACCAGTTGTAGTGGCAGGTAATGAGAAGGAACGAAGAGGGATTATTGTAACGGCAAGTTATGAGGCGCGCGCTCTTGGAATTAGAGCTACAATGCCATTATGGGAAGCTAGAAAAAAATGCCCTGAGATGATTGTTAAAACTCCAAATCATGAATTATATCGAAAAGTTTCAAGACAAATATTTGAAAAACTTGGTTCAATTAGTCCAAAAGTAGAAGTAGCTTCAATCGATGAAGGATATATCGATATTACAGATTGTGAGGATCTTGGACATCCGATTCAAATTGCTGAATCAATTCAGAAGATGCTACTACAAGAGTTGGATCTACCATGTAGTATCGGTATTGCACCAAATAAATTTCTGGCCAAAACTGCTTCTGATATGAAAAAACCACTTGGCATTACAGTACTTCGTAAAAGAGATGTACCTTCTATTCTATGGCCAAAAAAAGTAGGAGAAATGAATGGAGTCGGACTTAAAACTGAAGAAAAATTACATTCAATTGGGATTTTTACAATAGAGGATTTAGCGAAATCTAATGAAGAGAAAATACATGAGTTACTTGGAATCAATGGAATTTCTTTAAGAAACAAAGCAAATGGAATTGATGTGCGTGATGTCGATCCAAGTCGTATGCTTTCTTATAAAACAATTGGACATTCAACAACATTTTCCACTGATATTATAGAAGAACCAACGATAGCTGAAAAATTCGAAAACCTGTCAAATAGGGTTGGTGATAAATTAAAGAAAAAGGGATTAATTGCAGATACTTTAACAATCACTCTTCGATTCAGAGACCGTAAAACAATTAATAGAAGTAAAAAATTAATATCACCTATTCAAGATGGATCTGAAATCTTTAAGGAAGCAATGGAACTTTGGAAAAAACATTGGAATGGTGAACCTTTACGATTAATAGGGGTAACGATGTCACAGTTAAACCCAGTCGATGAAGTGTCAAAACAATTAGACCTTTTCTCCTTTGAAAAAGATGCAAGACAAGAACCATTATTTGAAACACTACACAAACTACAGAGTAAATTTGGAGAACAAGTAATTGGGCTTGGAAGGCATAAAAAGAAGAAAATTGATCGGAATAATATACTTGATATATTAAAGTCAACTGAATAGATAAAGTAAGGATCTTTTATAAGATCCTTTTATTTATGAGTAGGGTTTAGACAAAAATTGTCGAATGTATTATAAGAAATCATTTGTTTTGTTTATACATAATAATTCACACATTTTTAGTAGTATGGAGGAAAATGCATGTTATCAAAAATGAAAAGTATGAATCAAATTTACCCATCAAATCGTAATGTTGTTTATGCAAGGAATGGAATGGTTGCGACTTCCCAACCATTAGCAGCTCAGGCTGGTTTAGATATATTAAAAATGGGAGGAAATGCAGTTGATGCTGCAATTGCTACAGCTGCGTGCTTAACGGTAGTAGAGCCAACTTCAAATGGAATTGGTGGAGACAATTTCGCATTAGTTTGGATGAAGGACCGATTGTATGGTTTAGATTCAAGCGGACCTGCACCAAAGGATATTTCAATTGAAAAGTTAAAGGAATTAGGATACGATAAAATGCCTAAATTTGGTTGGATCCCAATTACAGTACCTGGTGCTCCTGCAGGTTGGGCTGAACTTTCAAAACGCTTTGGTAATTTATCACTAAAAGAAGTTTTAAAGCCTGCAATTGACTACGCAAGAAATGGCTTTCCCGTTTCACCAACATTAGGAAAGTTTTGGAAAAGAGCTTTTGAAATATATAAAAAAGAATGTACATCTTTAGAATTTGAGGCATGGTTTGAAATATTTGCACCTAATGGACGTGCTCCTGAAGTAGGGGAGATGTGGTCATCAATAGATCATGCAAATACATTAGAAAGTATTGCAAATACAAATGGAGCTTCGTTTTATAGAGGAGAACTTGCTGATAAAATTGTTGCTTCAAGTAAAGAGTATGGCGGATTTTTATCAAAGACAGATTTAATGACATTTAAACCTAAATGGGTAAACCCAATTAGTGTTCAGTACAGAGGTTATGACGTGTGGGAAATTCCTCCTAGTGGTCAAGGAATCGTTGCATTAATGGCATTAAATATATTAAAAAATGAACAGTTTACCGAGAAAGAATCTATATCTACATATCATAAACAATTAGAATCGATGAAATTGGCTTTCTCATGTGGAAAAGAATATATCACCGATCCAAATTTTATGAAGGTGACAATTGATGAGTTATTAAGTGAACAATATGGAAAAGCACGATATTCTGAAATAAATGAATCTGCAAGTCTCCCAACCCCAGGTAAGCCATCAAGTGGAGGTACGGTGTATTTAGCAACTGCTGATAGTGAGGGGAATATGGTTTCATTTATCCAAAGCAATTATATGGGATTTGGTTCCGGTATTGTTGTGCCTGGAACTGGTATCGCGCTTCAAAATAGGGGCCATGACTTTAGTTTAAATGAACTAGATGCAAATGCACTTCAAGGTGGAAAAAAGACATATCATACGATTATTCCTGGATTCTTAACAAAGAATAATAAAGCAATCGGACCATTTGGTGTAATGGGTGGGTACATGCAACCGCAAGGCCATGTACAAGTAATCATGAATAGTATTGATTTTCATTTAAATCCTCAAGAGGCACTAGATGCACCAAGATGGCAATGGATAGAGGGGAAACAGATAGAAGTTGAACCAAATTTCCCGAATGAAATTGTTAAACAGTTAATAGAAAAAGGCCATGACATTAAAATTGCAAAAGATACAGGCGGTTTTGGACGTGGTCAAATTATTTGGAGAAACAACGAAACTGGCGTGTTAATGGGCGGTACTGAATCTAGAACGGATGGAAGTATCGCTAGTTGGTAAAAGGAAGTGGACTAGATTAAATGAAACAAAAAGATATATTCATTGCTTTTTTCCGCAGTAGTATTCTTGGTTATGGTGGCGGACCTTCAACAATACCACTTATATATAAAGAAGTTGTTGAAACGTTTAAATGGATGAAGGATGAGGAGTTTTCAGATGTATTGGCGATTGGAAATATGCTTCCGGGACCAATTAATACGAAATTAGCGGGTTATATTGGTTATCGAATCGGAGGTATTATAGGAATGATTAACGCAGTTCTTGCAACTATTTTACCTACGATTATATTAATGATTTTGCTACTTACAACCTTAACATCTTTTAAAGATATTAAATGGGTAAATGGGATGAAGGAATCCATCGTCCCTGTTGTTGGAGTTATGCTTGGTGTATTAACATGGCAATTTTACAAGAGTTCAAAAATTGGATTAAAAACACCAACGATCATTATTCATTTAATTGTTGGATTGATCTTAATCCAATTTTTACATATACATCCCGGTATCATAATAGCTTGTTTGTTATTATTTGCTGTTTTCCAACCAGTAGAAAAATCCTCCTCAAATAGTAAACCGGATAAGGGAGAGGCATCATGATCATATATTGGAAGCTGTTTCTTTCTTTTCTTATAACTAATTTACTAGGATATGGTGGTGGGCCAGCTACAATTCCATTAATCAAAAATGATGTTGTTAATCGACATCATTGGCTTACTTCACAAGATTTTCAAGAAGCATTTGCAATGGGGAATTCATTACCAGGACCAATTGCTACCAAAATGGCTGGATATATTGGCTATAAAGTTGCTGGACCATTTGGAACTATTGTCGCTGTAATTGCAACGGTCATTCCTTCACTATTTTTAATGATATTAATGATGAGCATTCTTTATAAAAATCGTCAATCAATTCGAGTAAAGAGAATGACATCTTATGTTAAACCCACAATCGTCGTTTTACTTGGACTACTCACATTTGAATCATTTTCGGAATCTATACAGGAGATTGGAATTTTACAAGTAATTTTTATAGCGTTATGTACCTTTTTGTTAATGGAAAAACAAAAAATACATCCAGCCATTATTGTATTTGCGGCATTAGCATATGGAGCGATAAATTTATAGACCAAAATCTTTGATTTTGGTTTTTTATTTTGAAAAATGAATGTATGATGTTTAGAATAAGTAGATTGAAATTTTGAAGTAGGATTTATTCGTTATTTAGTTTACATAACAATTTTATTGAGTTAAAAAAGAGCATTAGTAAAAGCACAATACCCAAGCTTAATTATCAAAAAAAACCAATTAATTCTAAGAATTAATTGGTTTCATCATCACCTTTATAATCTTTATCCCACCATAATGGATCTGTGTTATCCATATCACCATTGTAATTAATTAATATTTCTTCGCCAGCTTTTATATCTTTATAAGCATAAAATTCAAAAGTATGATTGTCAAAATTGATTTCATAATCTGCATTTGCATCATAGGAATGATTAAATAACATTCCGTAACCTAATAAAAGACAAGAATGATTC
>NZ_JBALMS010000137.1:6632-12942 GCF_036962205.1 Bacillus sp. JJ664
TTTCTCAATATGTTCATGCTGATCATTAGGATAAGCTATTACTGGGGCTTCATGTAATAATTCTCCTTTAGAAATATCACGAGTAGCAAAGACGCCACGATTAAATTCTCCATCGCTTAGTGTGGAAGTTTTAATTTCTATCATTTTTAACACCTATTCATCTCTCTTTGAAGTATTTATCATTAGTTTGCCATTAATTGCTTGAGAATGCAATTTTAATATCGAATTTTTGATTGTGATAAATAGCAATTACCCTAGTTACTATTAAAAAAGAAGGCTACACGTGTCGAAAGCCCTGTGTTTTAAATTAAAATGAATATCTAATTAATTGTATTTGTGTACATACATAAGATTCTATGAATAAATTTTTACTTTTTATCAAAGGATATATTGTGTTTAAAGAATTTATGGTGGAGGTATGGGATGAAGAAATTAATCATTTTGATCGCAACTGCATTATTAATGATTTCAATAAAAATTCCTTCTCAAAACGAAGTGAAAGCAGAAATTGTTAGTGAGGGTGAAGAAGCAAGCACGATTGTAAGCAACCAATTGAAAAGACAGGTTCCCATGTTATCGGAATTATTTCAAGTGTCAACAAATCAATTATTAGTGACATTTGACAGACCTGTTGATCTGAATGCTGGTACGAAAGCTTCGAATTATTGGATCCAAAGTGGAGATATGAAACCATCTGGAATTGCTTCAATTGGTAAAAATGATACTGTATACCCTAAAAATTCATTAACAGATGATAAAGTAAAAATCACGAAAGTACAAGGAAATAATAATTCGTTCCTATTAACTTTCAAAGAAAATATCCCTTCTAAAAAAACATTTAAGTTAATTGTTTGTTATATCACTGTCCCAGGTGGCGGTCAATATAATGGAGACAATGGTATGCAAGTATTTGTAGGTAAATAAAAATCCCCAAATGGGGATTTTTTTATTTTGAAACTGGATAAACATTGTAATATTCCTCTAGTGTTATGTTTCTTTTTTTCATTTGCTTGGCTAGTGAAACGCCAACATACCGTATATGCCAAGGTTCATATTTATAGCCTGTTATTGATTCTTTCCCTTTAGGATAACGAATGATAAACCCATAATTCGTACTTTTCGATTGAAGCCACTTTGCTTCTTTTGTATTTGCAAAACAACTTTGGGCAGCACATTTTCCGGTACTACTACTAACGTCAATCGCTAAACCAGTTTGATGTTCACTTGAACCTGGTAATGCACTATATTTTCTTGCATTGTCATAACCATCCTCTTTTACATATCGATTAAAAACTGCCTTTTGAGTTACATATGAGCGATAGGCAGAAACACCACTTAAATAAATTTTATCTTTTTTTGCTCCTGTAAATAGTTTGCTTAAAGAGAGAGCAGCCTCTTTTCTCATTTTACGCTTTTCGATTTTCTCTTTAAAAATGAATGAAACAGTTGGATAAACCAAATCTTTTGGTACATAATTTTTAGGTAAAAAGTATTTTTTATTTACTAGTACATTAACGGCCGATGGTTGAGCGACAGTTTTAACAGCATTCCTATTCCTCGATACATTCATTTTCTCTATATTTTGTAAGTCTCTTTTGGAAGACTGAGGGCTTTCATGAGTTTTTTGTTTTTGGCTTTCATTTTGAAGTTGAGAGTGTAAATTAGGTTTTTCTTTTGTACAAGCACTAACAAATAAAAGTGAAAATACAACGATACATGTGAAGAGATATCTCATGAATGTAAGTTCCTCCTGATGTTACTTTTTCTTTTATTCTTCTCATTATTTTGACTTCAATCTTTAATAGCATGCAAAAATATGATGAAAAACTGAAAAAATGTTTAGAAATTCAATTGACTTTAACGTTGCGTAAAGGTGTAAAGTAAAGTTGTCAGGAGGTAGAAGTACATGGAATATACAGTTCAAAAGCTTGGAAAATTAGCAGGGATTAGCACTAGAACTCTAAGATATTATGATGAAATTGGAATTCTTAAGCCGGCAAGAATCAATTCATCAGGATATCGAATTTATGGTCAAACAGAAGTTGATCGACTCCAGCAAATTTTGTTTTATAGAGAGCTAGGAATTAGTTTAGAGAATATAAAAGAAATAGTTAGTTCACCTTCATTTGATGGTGCCAAAGCGCTTATTGAACATCGTAAACAACTTCTTGACAAGAGAAAACAATTAGATGCTTTAATCGAAAATGTAGAAAAATCGATTGCGTCCACCGAAGGGAGAATAACGATGTCAGATCAAGAGAAATTTGAAGGCTTTAAACAAAATTTAATAGATGAAAATGAAAAAAAATACGGTAAAGAAGCACGTGAAAAATACGGAGACGAAGCTGTTAACGAATCGAATGAAAAATTATTAAATATGACAAAAGAGCAACACGAAGAAGTAACGAGACTTGCAAAAGAGTTAGAATTAACTTTAGCAGAAGCGTTTAAAACAGGGAATCCAGCAGGGGATTTAGCTCAAAAAGCAGCGGATTTGCATAAAAAATGGTTATCTTTTTACTGGAATCAATACAGTAAAGAAGCACATGCAGGTCTTGCGCAAATGTATGTAGATGATGAACGATTTACAGCATACTATGATAAAGTACAGCCTGGAACAGCAGAATTTTTAAGAGATGCAGTTCATATTTACACAGGAACAAAAAAATAAAAGAAAATTAATGAGGGTGTAATGTACATATGTACGCTACATCCTTTTTTATTTTTGTATAACAAAAAGTTTAGTGAGAAGTTAAATTTTGGTATAATTTGGATAAGATCAAACAGTAATTAGATATTATAAGAATGAATATGTTGGAGGAGCTAAATGATTGAATATGAAAGTGCTAAGAAGAAAGTAAAGAAAAATGTAACTACCGGAAACAGTTGGGATTAGTGTTTTTGTTATATATTTTATTTGATTTTATTTTTTACTATATTTTACAAATATAATGGAAATAATATTGAAATATTTTAAATAGAAGCATTTTTAGGTAAAATAAAAGTATGTAAATAAATTTTTTATTAAGGAAGTACTCCAATGGATGAACATTTTATTCCGAGAAAAGAAAGACATAGAAAACATTTTTTTAAAAGGCAATCTTATCAAGATCAAGAGAACATTCAATCTTTTAATTATGTAAAAGCATTTATTTTGTACTTTTTGTTATTTTCGATGTTTGAATTAGTACATATATATTTAGATCAACATTTGTTACAACAGTCTTTAAAAATATTAACCAACAAAGAAATTTACAGATGTATATTAGCAGGGCTAATTTATCTCGGCAGTTATTTATGTGTTGTTGATACATACTTCAGATTTGATTTTCCATCAATTGCACTAAGAATTATTATTCCTGTATTAGCCTTTGTTTTGTCATTTATAAGCATGTTAACGATGCTCATTCCTCATTTATAAATTAATGTTAATGACATAAATTCTTTCATAAAGCACTATTTCTGTAAAAGGAAGTAGTGTTTTTTTGTTGAACTAAAGAATATATGTAAAGTTGCTTTTTAAAATATGAGGAGGGTCAGGTCATGTTGACATTAAACCTAATAAACGAAAAAGATTTCGATGAATATTTTAAGCAAGCAATCATTGGTTATGCGAAGGAGAAAGTTGCTTCAAGTAATTGGACTGAAGAAGAAGCGTTGGAACGCGCTGAAAAAGAATTTACTTATTTATTACCAAATGGTGAAAAAACTGAAAACCATTATATTTATTCGATTCTTAAAGATCATCAGAAGGTTGGTGTAATCTGGTTAGGTCAAGCGACTCCGCAAAGAAAAACTGAAGGATATATTTATGATTTTGTTATTTTTGATGAGTTTCAAGGAAAAGGATATGGGAAAGAGGCAATGCATGAAATAGATCAAAAAGCAAAAGAAATAGGGATGAATAGAATGGAACTACATGTATTTGGTCATAACAAAATTGCTCGTTTGCTCTATGAGAAAATTGGGTATGAAATTACAAATATTATTATGGCAAAATCAATTTAAATGAAATGTTTCATAAAGTTCATAAAATGAGGAGAAAAATGGAGAATCAAATAAATATACAATATCGTTTTCTAACATTACAAGAATTGGATTTACAATTTTTAAAGACTTTTAATCGGTATCAAATTACGAATAAAGTTTGGTATAAGAATGGCCAACAATACAAAATAAAGGAAGATTATTTTGTGGAGGAATGGAATGAAGAAAAAAAGATCCAAGTGATTCAAACTCTACAAAATTGTTTAAAAGTAGGTGGGGCAGTTATAAGTGCTTATCATCAAGATGATGTAGTAGGGTTCGCTAATATTGAAAATCAATTTTTCGGAAGTAATAACCAATACTTAGAATTACCTTATATCCATGTTTCTAATGAATTTAGACAATACGGAATTGGTAAGAAACTGTTTCATTTATGCAAGGAAAAAGCAAAACAGATGGGTGCTAAAAAGCTATATATAGCAGCACACCCATCTATCGAATCACAATATTTTTATCAATCAGTAGGTTGTACTTACGCTGATGAGATACATCAAAAAATTTATGAGAAAGAACCTTTAGATATTCAGCTAGAAATTTCTTTATAAACAATCAATTTATTTCTAGTAGACGCTTATGAATCCAAACAGCTGCTTGAGTACCTTCACCCATGGCAATGGTGACTTGTTGGGAATGTGCTACAAGATCACCAGCTGACCATACGTTTGAGACATTCGTTTCTTTTGTTCGAGGATTTACAATGACATGTTTATTGTTTAACAATTCTACACCAAGTTGTTTTGCAAGTTCGTTATGTATTTTATTTCCACCGAAGCCAATAAAAGCGCGGTCTGCTAATAGAATTTCACCATTTTTTAGCGTAATTCCTTTGAAATTTGAATCTTGGTCTTTCACGATTTCTATAATTCTTTCTTTTTGATATATAATCCCTTTTTGACGAAGTTGATGTAAGAGATCAGTTTCTAATTCTTCGCCATCATGGTTAATATAAGTAATTTTACTCGTCCAATAGTTTATTTCTAATGCCATGTTAGCTCCTGCAATACCTGCTCCTAATACTAATACAGACTTATCTGAGATTTCATAGCCGTCACAATCAGGACATACATAAATTGACGTGCCAAGACAATCAAAAATATGTTTAATATCAGGAATTCGATCTAATAGACCCGTTGCTAATAAAATTGTCTTTGCATCAAAGGTGAGGCCTTTTTTTGTTTTGATTTCAAAGGTTGTATCACTTTTTTGCACGTTTATCACTAAATCTTCTAAAAATGAGATACCATATTCAGTCGCTTGTTTCTTTCCTAGATCTCTTAATTGTAGTCCACTAATCCCACTTGGCCAGCCTAAAATATTACGGTAGCTTTTACAGTATGTTGAGCGTCCGTAATTCGAGTCAATCACAAGTGTTTTCCGTTTATATCGTCCTAGTTGTATAGAAGCTTGTAGTCCTGCAAAACCGCCTCCAATGATGATGCATTCATAAATTTCCTTCATTTTTATATTTCTCCTAAATACGTCTTATACTGTTCAATTTTTCCATTCCGAGCAATTCTAATCAGAAAAAGGAAAATTCATTATGCACTTTAGTACGATTTATATTTTCTGAATATTTAAAGTGTGTTACGATTCTTCTATTACATTCAACTAAGTTATTTGTTNNGATTATATGAGTTCTGATAAAATAGCATTATCATATTCAAGATCAAGAGGGATATTTCTTGTACTTACCGCAGCGGTTTTATGGGGCGTATCTGGAACAGTTGCCCAATTCTTATTTCAAAGAAGCGGATTTAGCCCCGAATGGTTAGTCGTTATTCGTTTACTGATTTCAGGAATTATTTTATTAATGCTTGCTAGATTGAAAGAAAAAAAGAACATAGTAGATATTTGGAAAAATAAAAAAGATATGTTGAGTTTACTATTGTTTAGTATTTTAGGAATGCTAGCTGTACAATATACATACTTTGCGGCAATTAATAGCTCAAATGCAGCAACTGCTACGATATTGCAATATTTAGCACCGGTAATGATTACTTGCTATATAGCCATTCGTTTTAAAAAAATCCCTACATATAAAGAGTTACTTGCTGTTGCTTTAGCACTTGTAGGTACATTTCTTTTAGTTACACATGGGAATATAAATGAACTATCCATTACTGGTTGGGCACTGTTTTGGGGACTAGGCTCTGCATTTGCATTAGCGTTTTATACTTTACAACCTCAAAACCTCCTTAAAAAATGGGGCTCGACCCTGGTTGTTGGTTGGGGAATGTTAATTGGAGGCATTAGTTTTAGCTTT
>NZ_JBALMS010000138.1:0-188 GCF_036962205.1 Bacillus sp. JJ664
CACTAAAGATTTACATGGTCTTACTATACATTTCAATATAAAATGGACTTATAACAAAGCTAAAAGGATGAGAAAATGAACAATCAACGCGGTTTTTACGAAGAATTAGTAATTAAAGATAAAGAATACCCAAATTCGCAAAATGTTACTCCATTAGCCCAAGTGGACTATATTGAAGGATTAATTCA
>NZ_JBALMS010000138.1:253-5208 GCF_036962205.1 Bacillus sp. JJ664
ACTTAGTTGAGGAGGGAAATTACTCTGAGATAATTCGATTAACTGAGGAGATTACTAAATTAGCGGAAGGAAGTGATGGAGACTTTAAACTTCCGCTTTCTAATATTTTATATAACTATGATAATAGTGCGTTACCAGTAAGTGATCTATATCAATTATCAAAGCCGGATTTCATTTCAAACGAAAAAGGATCCATGAAAAATTTCTTTAAATCATTAAAATTTGAATTAATGACAAGTGATGGCGCCGATTTTATGGTAAGCTTCTTAAGATTTTCTGGCTTACAAATTTTATTAAAGCCAATTGAAGAGCTAGCAAAACGTGGGAAAAAGGTTCGAATCATTACTTCCTTCTATTTAAATATAACTGAAGCTAAGGCATTAAAAAAATTATTAGAATTACCAAATGTTGAAGTGAAAATAATTCAAACTGGAAATGAGTCATTCCATACAAAAGCTTATTTATTCCATCGTGAATCTGGTTTCAATTCAATCATCATTGGTTCATCAAATATTTCTAAATCCGCTTTAGTTAATGGACATGAATGGAATGTAAGAATCCCTGAAAGTGCATATCTTCCTATTTATAAACAAGGGAAAGAAAAGTTCGATAATCTTTGGAATAGTAATGAATGTTTAACATTATCTGATGATTTGATTGCACAGTATGAATTACATGCAAATAACACTAATAAAGAATACATTAAGCCATTTAAAGTTGCAGAGGAAAACTTCCAACATTTATATGAAGCATCTACGATTCAACCGAATGCAATGCAAAGAGATGCTCTCTCGGCACTAGTACAAACAAGAGAAAATGGTAAAACAAAAGGCGTTGTCATTGCGGCTACCGGAACAGGTAAAACATATTTATCTGCTTTTGATGTTCAAAACTTTAAACCAAAACGAATGTTATTCCTTGCACACCGCGAAGATATTTTAGTTAAGTCGAAAGATACTTTTTCAACTGTCTTTAATACTGATGACCATTTTGGAATTCTTTCAGGCAATGTAAAAGAACAGGATCAGCCTTTCTTGTTTGCTACTGTTCAAACACTTTCTAGAGATAATGAACTTAATACTTTTGATCCGGATTATTTTGATTATATTGTCATAGATGAATTCCACCATGCACAAGCAAGCACTTATATAAAAGTCATCAATCATTTTAACCCAAAATTTTTACTTGGATTAACAGCTACGCCTGAACGACTAGATGGACAAGATGTACTGCAGCTTTGTGATTATAATGTTGTTTATGAGATTCGTTTACGTGATGCATTAGAAGCTGAGCTTTTAGCACCTTTCCATTACTTTGGGGTATCCGATGAGACCGTTGACTATGAAGCGATTAAAATAAAAAATGGTTTTTATGATGAAACAGAATTAATGCATGCTTTACAAACTGAAAAGCGTGTTGAGTATGTAATTAGTACAATTAATAAATATAGCTACAGTGGAGAGAAATTAATTTGTTTAGGGTTCTGTTCTTCAATTGAACACGCCAAATATATGAGCGAAGAATTTAATGCCCGAGGATTTGTAACTACTTATTTAACTGGTGAACATGGGCCAGTAGAACGAAAAGAAACAATTTCTAAATTGGAAAATGAAAATGATTCACTGCAAATTATTTTCACGGTTGATATTTTTAATGAAGGAATTGATATCCCTAACTTAAACTTAGTTTTATTCTTACGCCCTACTGAATCACCAACTATCTTTATTCAACAGCTTGGCCGTGGATTACGTAAGAGTACTAATAAAGAATTTGTTACGATTCTCGATTTTATTGGTAACTATCAAAAATCATTCGTAGTTCCTTTAGCTTTAAGCGGTCATACGAATCATAATGGATATGATAAAGATAGCTTGCGTGTTGCTGTTCAACATGAATTTGCTGACTTACCTGGTGGTGCCTATGTTGACCTTGATCCGGTTACTCAAAAACGAATTCTTGAAAAAATCGATTCAATTCGTTTAGATTCAGTTGCTGTAATAAAAGATTTATATAACCAATTCAAAAAAGATTTAGGCCGTTCACCTAAAATTACTGATTTCTTATATGCAGAAAAAGCTCCTAATATAAACTTCTTTTTGAATAAGTTTAAATCTTGGGTTGGAACCAAACAAAAAATGAATGATATTGAAGACTATGACCAAGCTGTAATTGATAATGGATATTTATATGAAGTACTTGAAAGAATTGAAAGCTATTATCCAATCAAATGGCCATATGAGTTTATTATTTTAGAATTAGCTCTAGAAATAAAATTCATTACATTTGAAGACATTGCTAAAATTATAAAAAACCGCTTTGGAATTCAAATTGAAATAAATGAACATAAATCTTTGATCATAAGAGCAATGAAACGCTTATCAGAAACATTTAAGAAATTTACTTGGTCTTTTGGTCAAATTGATAATGAAACATTTATCATCGAAGAATCATTCTTTCATTTAGATCATTTTGCAAAATCACAAATCAAAGAACGTATTGAATATGGAATTATCCAATATCGACGTATGTATCAACCTAAACATTTGCTAAGACAAAATGAAAGATTGGTAAAATATCAAAACTATACGCGAAATGACCTAATCTTCCTATTTGAAGCTCAGGTACAAGAAGGAACATGGCGTGAGGGTGTGAGTAGAGTAGGAAATCAATACTGCCTATTTATTAACCTTAATAAGCATGACAAAATTGATGACCACCTTAAATATCATGACTACCTCATGGATCCAATGAACTTCCATTGGCAAAGTCAGAACCAAACAACGCACGAATCTACACGCGGTCAAGATTACATTAATCACAAAGAAAGAGATATTCACATTCACTTGTTTGTACGTAAATTTACTGAAATGCATGGGATGACGCTTCCATTTACTTATTTAGGTGAGATTGATTATGTATCTAGTAAAGGAAATAGTCCGATGAATATTCATTGGAGATTACATGAACCTGTACCTCAAGATTTGTTTATTGATTTGATTAAATAAAAAGAAAGGCGTTCTCTTAATAGAGAACGCCTTTTTTACTTCATTAACTTTTCTACTGTTGGTATGTCGGCTGGGGCCCATTCGAGTTCATGAAGTTCAGAAACTTCTTTCCACTCAAGTTTTGCATGCTCGCTAGCAATCGGTGTACCATTTGTAATCTTTGCTTCGTAAGTTAATAGATTTACGATAACTGCAGGGTACTCATGTACTACTTCCTCAACTAGTTCTGATACTTCAATTTCACAACTTAATTCTTCTTTAATTTCACGGACTAAAGTATCTTCTGGTTTTTCGTCTTTTTCGATTTTACCACCAGGGAACTCCCATAGGTTCGGTAAGCTCATTTCTGTTGATCGAAGGGCGCACAGGATTTGGTTTTGATTGTTGCGGATAACTGCTCCTACTACTCTGATTTTTTTTTTCAATGTTTTCATTCCTTTAATATTTCAATTTCGATTAAATACTTCTTACATTAACATAATTTTAATCCAATTATTAATATGGTAATTTCAATTCATTTTTAACATATTATAATTATCTAACTTTGAAAAAAATCAACTTTTCCACTTGTTTTTATAAATTTAGTTTTAAAATATTTTATTTTTACTATATTGAAGTAGCATAAAAAAACCGTGTTTTGAGAAATATAATTTTCAATTGCAATCAACGTTTTGTTAAAAAATGTATGAACAAGGATTAAAATGATATTACTTGATCCAATTCGAACTAAAATGATTAAATGTTAATTGAATAAACATATTTATTATAATTCTACTTCTATTCCATGGTTTTTACGTTTTCTTCGATGAATTTTATTTCACTCTCGCTCAAGTAATATTTTTTGTATAACTGTTGGTTAATCTCTGTTATTGACCTTGACCAATCAATGTCGGAATCATTAGTAAAATCTTGATAAGGAATATTTGACCAGGACGCTTTTTTATTATCTTGAGTAACTTTTAATGTTCCAAGCAATGCTCGTAAAAATTTAGTTTTAATATACTTTGCCACTGATGTAGCTTCATATTGAGTATCAAAATTTCCAATACTAATAAATGTTTGGGTATGTCCCTCAAATGGCGATGCTATAACAGGCTCAGTGAGACTTTCCCCAAACGAGCCACTACCATTTGATTTAGCAAGGAAAACTTTATACTTTAATAAATTAGGATGAGATTCAATATATTTAGCCTTTACCCATTTATAAACACGTTCATTATTCTCTCTTCCAAAAAATCGATAGTATTCCTCAGTATCATTCGGTTTGGAATTTAAGAAAATAAATGGTAGCTTACCAAATATATTTGTCATTACTGCATACTCATGACCTTTACTCAATAGTTTTTTTACATTTTCATGGTCTTCATGGATTGCTTCTGTAAACTTATAACTCTCGGGTGCATGTACTAATTCACTAAAGGCATTGAAATTTTCATTTTTTATTTTCTTTAAGATATTATTTAACTCTTCGTGAACAACGTAAGTATTAATTGCTCCAAACTTCTTTTCCTTATCTCGATATGTTATTGCAATTCCACCCTTAATATCAGTGTTAGGGAATACTTTAGAGCTATCATTAAAGTAATCAACGACTTTCAAATGTTCATCAGATAACATTTTCTTATTCCAGGCTTTTGGGGTACTTCCTGCATTAAATAAGAATCGAGCCGGATGGATCATCTCAACTTTATCCGCTATCTCATATGACTCCTCCAAAAACTTATGATAAATAGGTGGAGCATAAGTTTTATTGTCTCCTATAGTCTCATCTTGATAAGGAGGGTTTCCAATAATTACATCAAACTTCAATTTATCATCTCCAAATGACTCATAGATTTCAGTCCTTAATTTTTCTTCACTAGCTAATTTCATTGTATCAACTTCTATAAGGTTTTCTGTTGATACATTTAACGTATCATTATAGATAAAGTTCTTGACAATATTATAAAT
>NZ_JBALMS010000139.1:0-8061 GCF_036962205.1 Bacillus sp. JJ664
ACATTTTACAGGCCCTACAGAAATTCAACAAAAAATTATTCCACAAGTAAAAACTGGACGTAGTATTATCGGACAATCACAAACAGGATCTGGTAAAACACATGCATATCTAATTCCAACAATTAATACAATTGACCCAACAATTGACCAAGTGCAATTAGTTATTACTGCTCCAACGCGTGAATTGGCAACACAAATTTATAAAGATATTCAATCTATTATTGAATGTTGTCCAGAAGATGCTATGTTAACTGCAAAGAATTTTGTAGGTGGAACAGATTACAAGCGTACGGTTGAAAAATTAAAGAAACAACCTCATATTGTTGTTGGTACAACAGGTCGTATTAAAGATCTAGTTAATGATAATGTACTATTAGTACATACATCTAAATACTTAGTAGTTGATGAAGCGGATTTAATGTTAGATATGGGATTTATCCATGACGTTGACCAAGTTGCATCAAAAATGCCTAAGAATTTACAAATGCTAGTTTTTTCAGCAACAATTCCTGAAAAACTAAAACCATTTATGAAAAAATACATGGAAAACCCTGAGCATATTCATATTAATCCAAAACAGCTTTCTGCTCAGCAAATCGAGCACGTTATCGTTCCTAGTCGTCATAAAGACAAGGTGAGAATGACAAAAGATATTTTATTGAGTTTCCAACCTTATTTAGCCATTATTTTTACAAACACAAAGAAAAAAGCTGAAGAAGTTGCATCTCAATTATCATCATATGGGCTAAAGGTTGGTCAAATTCATGGAGATTTAAGTCCACGTGAACGTAAAAAAATGATGAAACAAATTCAAGACTTAGAATTCCAATACATTGTCGCAACTGACTTAGCATCTCGTGGAATTGATATTGAAGGTGTAAGTCATGTTATTAACATCGAATTACCTTCAGACTTAGATTTCTATGTACACCGTGTAGGACGTACAGGCCGTGCAAACTACTCGGGAACAGCTATTACAATTTACGACCAAGAAGATGAACAAGCACTAGACAAACTACAAGATCGCGGCATTGAGTTCGAACATCGCGAACTAAAAAATGGCGAATGGGTTGAACTAGGACCACGTGCAAAACGTAAACTACGCAAAAGAACTGACCGTAGCTTAGACGCTGTTGCAACAAAAGCCATCAAAAAACCATCAAAAGTAAAACCAGGCTACAAACGCAAACTAAACGAACAACGCGAATCATTTAAACAAAGAGTAAAGAAGAAAACTAGTAGGTAAGAAGAAAAGTGGAACAAGCGCGTTTAGCTCTGAGAGGAATATCTCCATTAATCTGAAGAAAGTGGTGGTTTTTCCACTTCGAAGATTATTGGCTTATGACTCGAGGAGTTAGGAGCCGGAGCTAGACAACAAGAAAAGCGGAAGCGACTGCTTAGCTCCGACAAAACGAGTCCATTGAACTTGGACCATGGTTTTTGACGAGATAAACAAGTCACCGAAAACTGGAAATAGACTATATGAATGAAGAGAGGCACAATAAAAGCCTCTCTTTTTTCATTTTTGAATCATCGTGTTACAATGGAAAGTATGAAGAAAAGCTAGGAGTGGACAAGTATGTTACGTATTGGATCTCATGTGTCAATGAGCGGAAAAAAGATGTTTTTAGCAGCAAGTGAAGAAGCAGCAAGTTATGGTGCAAATACTTTTATGGTATACACGGGCGCACCTCAAAATACAAGACGTAAAAAAATCGAGGATTTAAATATTGAAGCAGGATTAAAGCATATGGCTGAAAATGGAATAGCAGATATTGTTGTTCATGCACCATATATTATTAATATTGGGAATACAACAAATCCGGCAACTTACGAACTTGGTGTTGAGTTCCTACAAAAAGAAATTGATCGAACTGCCGCATTAGGTGCCAAACAAATTGTTTTACACCCAGGTGCACATGTAGGTGCTGGAGAAGACGCTGGTATCGAGCGAATCATACAAGGTTTAAACGAGGTATTAACGGCTGATACACCGGTTCAGATCGCCCTTGAAACGATGGCAGGAAAAGGTTCAGAATGTGGTAAATCATTTGAAGAAATCGCAAGAATTATGGAAGGCGTACATTTTAGCGATAAATTATCTGTTTGTTTTGATACATGTCATATTAATGACGCAGGATATGATATCGTAAATGATTTTGATGGTGTACTTCGACAATTTGACCAGTTAGTCGGAATTGATAAATTAAAAGTACTTCACATTAATGACAGTAAAAACCCTGCCGGTAGCAGAAAAGACCGTCATGAGAATATTGGCTTTGGTACAATTGGGTTTGATGCATTAAGTTATATTGTTCATCATCCACAGCTAACAGAAGTTCCAAAAATCCTTGAAACTCCATATGTAGGCGAAGATAAAAATAATAAAGTCGCACCTTATAAATTAGAAATTGAAATGTTAAGAAATAAGGAATTTAATGAAAATTTAATTCAACAACTTTTAAATTCATAATAACTAGCCCCAACTTTTTAAGCTGGGGCTTTTTTGTGTTCTTTAAGATTTATATTAATGATTGACTACATTTAAGAGATATAATCAACCGGTAAATGAAGTATATAAATAATATGAAGATATTCTATCATGAACATGAGGCAAAACATTTAACAAGGAGTGAGGACTTTGGAATTGAAAAATCCATACGTATTCCTTGGAAAAATCAAGCATATGAGTTCATTCGATGAAATCGCCTTATTTATTACTGAGGAAAAAAACAAACATATCAGAAACATCAAGCGAATTCGTTTCCTGTTATATTCGACAAGTGTCATATTTTTAACATCTTCTATGATTGCCATCGGAAATCATAGAATTGGATGGTCAATTTTCTTATTTAGTTCAACTTTTCTTTCATTACCATTTTTATATATTGTGAATAAAAACAATCAAATCAATCGATTTGAATATGTATTGAAAGAAATAAAAAACGAAGAATTGAATCGAAATAGATATAAGAAAAAGTAACAAGAAACTTTTAGCTTTTGACACTTAGTCATCCAAAATAGGGTGACTATTTTTCTGTACAATAAAAATCCTCAATGTTTCTATTAAGAGAGATATCGAACTTTAGGAAACTAAAACCAAATCTATTGATTTATAGAATAGATTTCGGTTATTTAAAACTTTTATTTTGCATATGAATAGGACAAGCATACTAATAAATAGGGGTGTAATGATGAAAAGAAAATATTTATTTGTATTAGCAGGGATTATTTGTATTAGTCTATGTTGTATTTCATTGAATCCATTTATTAATGAGGATGGACAAAAATTAGGAAACTTAGAAAATGGAAAATTAGTTAATCAAATAAAGCTGGCTAGTAAACATAAAATTGTAACTGTTCCAATGCCAAATAATGATAGCAGCAAATTTATCGTAAATAAAATGCCTACTAAATTTGGACAAGTAGTGATTCAAAATTTAACTGTGAGGTAAGCGATGTGAGTTCCTAATACTAGGTTCATTTCATGATAAAGTCTATTAAAGTGTGGCTAACATTCAAAAAAAAGACAAAAAACATAAGACCTAATGGTCTTATGTTTTTACAATTTATAGCTCAGTTTCAATGATCTTCTTTAATTTACTATCTAAATGTGAGGCAATAATTTTTCCATCTTTTATCCTTTTAACCGTTACTACATTATTTATATGTTCTTCGTTTTGATCATCTAAAAATAATAATTTAATATAAACTACATGTGCTTTGTCACGTTCGATTAAACTACTTGCAATTGATAAGGCTAGGTCATGACTTAAATCATCCAAATGAAACGCATGATTGTATTTGACCTCATCTTGTGTGATCTTATCTAAATAAATAATCTCATAATGTAGTTCACGTAAATCCATCTTAATCCCTCTCATTTCGTTTTGAAATTAAATTGATGTAAGAGAATTATATGAGATACGAAATGAGTAGAGTTGTTAATTAGAGGTTTTTAATCAACATATTATCTTTGCTTAAGTTAACTTTTGAAAAATCGAATCAATCTGCTGTGCCGTTTGAGGTGAAGTAACATTAGAAATCTGGGCTAGTAGTTGTTTTCTTTGGGTAAGGTCATATATATTTACATTTTTACCATTTAATAAGGATGCGACTTTAACCGCTTGATCTTGTGTAATTGATACTTGATATTGCTGACTCAATTTTAATAATTCTTTAGGTGTAATACTATTAACTTTTTTATTAATGAGCGTCTGAATAATATTCATCATGATCCTCCTCTAAGTTGGTGTCATATTCATCTATTCATTTTATGAGGAGAATCTCTATTTAATGAATGCTGATATTGTTTTTGTAGCTCTTAAAATAGAAAAAAAGCTTGAATTCATACTGAACTCAAGCTATCTTGATTAGTGAATTGCTTTCTTTTTAAATTTCCCGCCTTTAACGTCAGCGATATTACCAATTGCCACAAAAGCATTTTCATCAAAATCTTCTACAATTGATTTTAATTTTGCTTCTTCTAATCGAGAAATAACTGTGAAAATAATTTTTTTATCTTCGCCCATAAAACCACCTTCACCGTGGAAATATGTAACCCCACGACCAAGACGTGCATTTAATGCATCGCCAATTTCCTTATCATTATCACTAATAATCCATACTGACTTTGTATCTTGGAAACCTTCAATCGTAAGATCAATCGTTTTAAAAGCTACGTAATATGCGATTAGTGAGTACATTGCATTGTCCCATCCAAAAACGAATCCTGCACTACCAAGGATGAATACGTTAAATGCCATGACTACTTCACCAATTGAAAATGGGGTTGATTTTGATAAAAGAATTCCAATGATTTCAGTACCATCAAGTGAACCACCATAACGGATAACTAAACCAACACCGATACCTAAACCAAGACCACCAAATAAAGAAGCTAACAATGGATCTGCTGTTAAGTGAGGAATGTCTTTAAATAAAGATGTAAATACTGATAATAAACTAATTCCAAATAATGTTGAAATTGCAAATGTTTTACCGATTTGTTTATATCCAACTAATACAAAAGGTAAATTTAAGATGAAAAGAAAAATACCGAGATTAATCGAAGTAATATGAGAGAGGATCAAAGAGATACCTACAATTCCGCCATCAATAATATCTGTTGGAATAAAAAATGCTTTTAAGCAGACTGCCATTAAAGCAGCTCCTAATGTAATGAAAAACCCCCGTTTAAAAATCTTGAAATTTGAAAGCCTTCGATGTGTGACTGCGTTCAAAAAACCACCTCTTTATCTATAGTTTTATAGATTAATTGTAACATATGTATTTTTTGTCACAAAATGAAAAGCCTTATAAATAAAGGGTTTTTTTTAAATATATTAAAATATGCTTAAGTTTTAAGTGATATTTCTAATGGAAATCTAATGAAGTGGATTCAATTTTTACCTTTGAAATAGGCTCAAAAAAACCGTCAAAAAAGAGTATGAAAGAAAGAAGGGAAAATGCGAATGTTTCTTTGTTTACAAATAGGAAGGAATCTCTTATACTAAGAAATTGAACTACAAAACGTAATTATTCCTAAATAGATGAAGGTGTATAAATGAGTCAAAATATCATAAAAATAGAAGATTTATCTTATAGCTATGAACGACAAAATGTATTAAAAGATATAAATCTTCTAGTAAAAAAAGGAGACTTCTTAGGGTTAGTCGGGCCAAATGGGAGTGGGAAGTCTACTTTACTTAAATGTATTCTTGGAATCCAGCAGCCTAGTCAAGGAAGCATTGAGTTGTTTGGAACTGATATTCGTAAAATGAAGAATTGGGAAAAGATTGGTTATGTCTCTCAAAAGGCGAATAGCTTTAATTCTGGATTTCCTGCATCTGTGTTTGAAGTCGTTTCACTAGGGCTAGTAAAAAAGATAGGACTATTTAATGGATTTAAAAATTCAGATAAACTAAAAGTTACTGAAGCATTAAAATCTGTAGGGATGTATGAATTTGCAAATCGAAATATTGGTGAACTTTCTGGTGGGCAACAACAGCGTGTTTTTATCGCAAGAGCTTTAGTAAGTAATCCTGAATTACTGATTCTTGATGAACCGACTGTTGGTGTTGATGCGGAAAATGTTGAGAGCTTCTATGAATTACTGAGCGATTTAAATACAAAATTAGGCATTACATTATTATTAGTCTCTCACGATATTGGTATTATTACTGATAAAGTTTCACATGTTGCCTGTTTAAATAAAAAACTTCATTTCCACGGAAGCAGAGAAAAATTTAAGGATGCTACAGAGAAGGATCTATCGATTTTGTATGGTCATTCAGTACATCTACTATCTCATAACCACGAACATGAAGAGGGGAGAGGTAGCTTATGATGGATTTTTTTCAATATGATTTTCTACGTAATACATTACTAACAGGTATGATTATAGGAATTATGGCTCCATTACTTGGAGTGTTTGTTGTGTTTAGAAGATTATCATTAATTTCTGATGCCTTAAGTCACGTGACACTATCAGGTGTCGCAGCGAGCTTATTACTAGAAAAGTATTTCTTTACTAGTGGATTTATGAGTCCATTATTTATGGGGATGACATTTTCAGTCGCAGGTGCATTTTTAATTGAAAAATTGAGAAGTGTTTATAGACATTACCAAGAACTTGCTATTCCGATCATTCTTTCCGGGGGTATGGGATTAGGTGTGATCCTAATTTCGTTAGCAAATGGGTTTAATACGGATTTATTTAGTTTCTTATTTGGAAGTGTAAGTGCAGTCTCTGGGCAAGATTTAATGACTGTCGTAATCATTGCAATATTTGTTGTCATTTCAATTATCGTACTGTATAAAGAATTGTTCTTATTATCATTTGATGAAGAATACGCTGTTGCATCGGGTATAAATGCAAAATGGATCCACTATTTATTTATATTATTAGTAGCGTTAGTCGTTTCTGTTTCAATGAGAGTGGTAGGGGTCTTATTAGTTTCTTCACTTATGACATTACCAGTTGCTGCTAGCATTCGTATTGCAAAAGGATTTAAACAAACAATCATCTATTCCATTATTTTTGGTGAACTTTCGGTCGTTGCGGGAATATTCCTTTCATATTTTTTAAATTTAGCGCCGGGTGGTACTATTGTGATCCTGCAAATCCTTATTCTTATTTTAACGTTAGGTTGGAAGAAATTAAGAACGAGATAAAGGTAGTGATTAAATGAAATTAGCAGATGCATCAAAATTATTAAAAGATCGAGGCTATAAAAATACTCCTAAACGATATGATATGCTTGAATATATTTTTAGACAAAATAAAAAGCTCAGTTACCTGTGTTAACACAAATAACTGAGCTTTAGATATGACCCGTACGGGATTCGAACCCGTGTTACCGCCGTGAAAGGGCGGTGTCTTAACCGCTTGACCAACGGGCCGTTATTATGGCAGAGAAGAAGGGATTCGAACCCTCGCACCGCGTTAGCGATCTACACCCTTAGCAGGGGCGCCCCTTGAGCCACTTGGGTACTTCTCTATAATGGCTCCGCAGGTAGGATTCGAACCTACGACCACTCGGTTAACAGCCGAGTGCTCTACCACTGAGCTACTGCGGAACAATAAAAATGATATAATATATATGGTGGGCCTAAATGGACTCGAACCATCGACCTCACGCTTATCAGGCGTGCGCTCTAACCAGCTGAGCTATAGGCCCATAAATATTATATAAAAAAGCGGGTGATGGGAATCGAACCCACGACCGAAGCTTGGAAGGCTTCTATTTTACCATTAAACTACACCCGCGTAATGGGGCGACCGATGGGAATCGAACCCACGAATGCCGGAACCACAATCCGGTGCGTTAACCACTTCGCCACGATCGCCATAATGGTGCCGACTAAAGGACTTGAACCCTCAACCTACTGATTACAAGTCAGTTGCTCTACCAATTGAGCTAAGTCGGCAATACATTATTTAACTATAAAATTAAAAATGGTGGCTCGGGACGGAATCGAACCGCCGACACGAGGATTTTCAGTCCTCTGCTCTACCGACTGAGCTACCGAGCCAATTTAAATGGCGGTCCCGACCGG
>NZ_JBALMS010000140.1:0-3595 GCF_036962205.1 Bacillus sp. JJ664
TTGTTGAACTAACTGGCGCGTTAGTTGAATATGAAAGGGCTACTTTTATGTAGTCCTTTTTCTATGGGATTTCTGTTAAACTAAATTTATGGAAATATTTAACAAAAAATGTGAAGGCGTGAAGAGTTCATGAAACGGATTTTACTATCAATTTTTGGTTTATTTCTTGTCTTTTCGTTTACAGGATGTATAGGAGAAGATTATGACTTTAGCCCTCCTACTGTCACGCTATCGAGTCCTACGGATACGGGGTCAGTAAAATTGAAAGAAGCGCATATTGATTGGAGAGGGGAAAACGGTAAAAGAATCGAAAAAGAAACGGAAGACATTATCGCATTCGCAAAGAAACAAAAACCATTAACTTTTCAGTCTGGAGAACAAGTAGATTTGTTATTTGATAGTGAAGATTTCAAAGTCGATTCTTTGAACGTTTCGGTATGGAAGGATAATGAAGAGGTGAAGGGAACAACATTGAAACTGAGCAACCACCGTTCGTTCTATTTACCTAAAGAAAAAGGAAAGTATGTCATTATGGTAGACCTTCGAACGGATCGAGGGGAAGCTCAATATGTAGGAAATGTCACGATTCAGTAAGAGGGGAATCGTTTTTTATTGAGACGTTTTATTAATGAAAAACTATTTTATCAGATTGGTTTTGGCCTATTAACTATTGGGATTCTAGTAACCTTCTCAGAAATTTTTAAAGTTGAAATCTTTAATTCAAATTACGATATTATTGTATTGTTTATAGTTACTGCAGGAGATTGGCTTGGGTGGATTTTCTACAAGTTAAAAAAAGTAAAAAAGTATAATGAATCTTCAACTAACTGGCGCGTTAGTTCAATATGAACGAATTTATGGAGTCGATGAAGGTGGGTCACTCAATAAGAAAAGGAGCAAAAGAGCTAAACAAAGCACTTTTGTTCCTTTTCTGCGCATATATCTAGCATAAATTAAATGTGATCATGCTCCCCACAATTGATTAGTTTATCTTTGTCATACTCTTTAATTTCATCGCATAATATTCGCTATCCACTAACTCCAACATTAACAGTCCAACATTTTTATCTAAATAGAATACAAATGATTCTCCAGTATCATCATAACTGACTTTTACAACCATGACATTATTGTACATTTTGTCATTTAGTATTAATTTATATGACGTTGATAAAACCTGACTTGTAAATTTTCCATAGTCATCTTCATTTTTATATAGTTCTCCTTCATCAACTGGCATTGAATATTTAAATAATGTTGTATAATCACTCGTAAACGCCAATTCTTTTTGATTACTTGTACTGAAAGCATAAACATAATATCTTTCATCGTCTTCCGCGTCTGGTAGCGTTCTTATATCGAATATTGAAGTGCCTTCTTTGAAAAAGCTATTTTTATAACTGTCACAATCCTCAATGAATTTACAAAAACCGTCAATTGTTATCGGTCGATATTCAGTATCGCCATCTGTACTTGTATAGAGATAGGTAAAATTGTCATCTAACATATATCCACTAGTAATTCTATTTTTTATAGAAACGCTTTTCTTTTTATAGGAAATTAGTTTGAAAAGACTTTTAAATGGTTTTTTCTTAATATCCTGTATTAACAATAAACCTAAATCATTTGCATAATAACTTTGTATGGTTTTCCCTCCGCCAGTTGTTTTTATAACCAATACATTTGAATACTTTTTCTTGCCCAAAGTAAGTGATGAAATTGTCGATAATACTTCATTATTTAATGTAATATTACCTCTAAAAGATTTATATTTTTTTCCTTTTTTCAATGGCATTGGCAATTGATAAAATTTTTCTGGAGCTCCGTTATAACCTAGACTTGTTTCATTTTTATTACTTGTATTAATCACATAGTCTTTCTTTTTTGTAGATAAATTTGTCGATATAAAGTACGAATCTTCCATTTTATAATCTAAAAAACATTTTCGATCATTATAAAATGTTGTACAATACTCCCCGATGGAACTTGGTGAGAGTACATTCTTTTGATTTTTTTCATCTATGTATGTATATTCATAGCCGTGATTGATTTTATAACCTTCCGTAACTGTCCTATTTATATCTACTTTTACAGCAGCTTCGGCAGTTGTAGTATCTTTTTTTGGATAATTTGTGACGGAACAAAGAAGAACTATCAGTATAATCATTTTCAAGAACTTATTTATCATTTTCATCCTCCAAAATTTTGTTTATTCCATTGTATTATACAGAATTTTCCAAAATTTATAAATAGTTCCCAAAACAACAAACTTACATTAAGATTGATAACTTTAAGCTTGTGGAGGAAAGTTAATCCTTACCCAACTAACTGGCTAGTTAGTAGAAAGAAAAAAGGGTTAGCATTGGTAACTCTTTTTATTTTGAATTAAAGTAGTTTAGTTATAGCAGGAGTATTGAAAAGATGTGGTGAATATAACTATGAATAAGTAAGTTAAGGGTGGGTTTTACTTTTATGTGGAAGAATTATATATCTGATATTTCAAATGATTATCAATTTAAAACACCTGCAACAAGTGCAGAAATAGCATCACTAAAAAAAGAATTAAATGTTGAATTACCCAAAAAGTTAAAAGAATTATATAGTGAAACAAATGGTGTGTCTGGTGAATATGGGATTTATTTGATTTGGTCAACAGAACAGATGGTAAAAGAAAATTTGTTTTTTAGGACTATCCATAATTTTAGAGACAATATGATTCCATTAGATAATTTTTTGTTTTTTTCAGATGCAGGCAATGGGGATTTATTTGGTTACCAGATAATAGATGGTAGAATTCAAAATGATGAAATATATGTATGGAATCATGAAGATGATACATGTACTGTGATCGCATCTTCGCTAGAAGATTTTATTAGTAGAATGATTAACGGAGGTATTTCTGTTTAAAGAAATGCCTTTTTTGTGCAACTAAAACAGTCTATTTGTGGGAACATGTTATTGAGATGAGGGATAAAAATGAGTGGTTCAATTGGGGTAAGTTACTCTACTAGTTTATATGAAATTATTGGTACGATATTAGCAGGTATAATTTTAGGCGTGATATTATTAATTTATAGCAAAAAAAGGGGAGTAAGAAGGACAGGGTTCCTTGGACTGGGTGCATGTGTATTAAGTAGTTTTATCCTCGGTCTGTATGTGCAAATTCCGGTTTTTATAATCTTTTTATTTTTGATCAAAGTCTCTTCAAAAAAGCAAATACATACGTAAGTTTTTGAAATAGAACTGGTATCCTTATTGAACTAACTGGCGCGTTAGTTAGATATCATGATCGACGTTTCGTCGATTTTTTTGTTTTTATCTGGAAGATTAGTTGGAGAAGAAAGAAGGAAATTAAGGCAGGTTATGAAGAAAGTGTAGTTAATGTGAGAAAGGGAAATTCTTCTTTAACATTTTAATATCTATAATTAATAGATAATCTTCTAAGGAGTGTACATAAATATGGCAGTTGTTGAAAATAAAAAAGTGAATAAAGCTCTTATTTTATTGTTAGTTTTTAATGCTATATTACTAGCCGCAATCTTTCCAGAAATTCAAAGTTTGTATTATAAAACTATTATTCAAAAGACCAAAAAAG
>NZ_JBALMS010000140.1:3657-3884 GCF_036962205.1 Bacillus sp. JJ664
TAAAACTTTAAATGCAATTGAAATTGCAACGATTATAAGTAAGCAGAAAGAATTTGCAAAAATATATGATGACAGGAAAACTCAATTTTTATTTATGGATATTTACGATGGTGCAGACACCGTCCAAGAAAACTATATGTTTATGATGCACCACTATTCTGAATACGATATGGCAATGATTAATTTTCCAGTAACAAAGTACAAAGTACATGGAAAAACAGTTGAGT
>NZ_JBALMS010000140.1:3940-7104 GCF_036962205.1 Bacillus sp. JJ664
ACTGGCGCGTTAGTTGATCAAGATCACGAGTCGCAAATGCGGCTTTTTTTGTTCAAATATTTGACAGTTTGGTTTAATAAGCAAAGGAATTATTGGAATTAAATGGAATATTATTTAAGTGATAATTCGATATTAATGGGGGCTTTTTTTGAAAAAGATCTTGATTTCTTGCCTAGTATTAGTTGTTTTAATTACTTTTGGCTTCAGTTTTTATAAATTCGTTCCAATGAAAGTAAATGAGTCTTTAAAAGGTGTTGAGTATCAATTGGGTACCGGCAATGATAAGGCAAATTCTGTGACGATAAAAATAAAGGGAAAGCTTCATCAATCTTTCTTAGGAAAAAGAACGTTTAAAGGGTCAATTGATGTAAAAGGTGCAAATTATTCCTTTCCAAATAAAGACCGTAAATTAGAGATTGATTTTGATCAAAATGGCATGGGAACAATGGTGTATGGTTACGTTAAAAATGGTGAACCACATATCAATAGCTATGGCATTCTCTTTGCTAACAAAGATTTTAGTAAAGTGACGTTCGAAGAATTTAGGGAAGATAAGAATGGGAATCAAGGTTGGTCAGGTGAAAACGGGTGGATGGTTACAGGACCAGCAAACAGTAAAAGTGAAGCTTTGATCATTTCAAATGAGTTAATGAAAAAAGTTTTACACAGCAAAATTAAATAATCACGACTCTGTTTAGAGGATTTAGAACAAGACGAAAAAGGTTATTTCATTGTTCAAATTTGATTGAAAGATAAATAATGGTAATACAACTAACTGGCGCGTTAGTTCAACTACAATAAGGAGAAAATGCAGACAACAGTTCAGGTGATATTCGGAGGATTGATTAAAATATTTGATTTTATAAGTGAATTTTTAAATATAGTATTACTAGTAATTGGATGTATTGTAATTTTTCTTTTAATTAAGGTAAAAAAGTTTCAAAAGCTACCAGAGAAAGCTGTATCAAAAAAAGAATTAAAAGAGTATATGTATAGGTTGAGATTAATAAATATATTTTCAATATGTATTATAATATGTACTATTATAGAATTAATTGTTGAAATGCTAATATAACTAACTGGCGCTTTAGTTCATTAACACAAAGAGGATGATCATTAATTGATCATCCTCTTTGTCACTTTTTAGTATTTACTTGACGAAAGAAAGGACTATTAGCCTTTTAATTGAATAGCTATAAGTAGACAAGATGTGTGATGGATTTTAAAGATTTTAAATTGAGAGGAGTTTATTACATGTTTAAATGGATAACTTTAACTATACTGTTTCTTATTATAAATCTCACGGGTTGTTCATCAAATGATGGTATGAAAGGAGATAAGCCTCCAAAAGTCATGATTCAGATCGGTAAGCAAACTTATGAAACGAAGCTAGGGACTTATTGCTGGAATACAAAAAACAAAGGGAGATGCGTTGATACAGGTGGACCTGTTGAATTATTAAAAGATAAAAAACCTATTGAAGTGAGACCCGGCGAAGATGTCACTTTCGTGATGAATTATAATCCAAAACCAAATGAAATACATGTAACTCAGAAGAACAATAATACAGAAGTTGAAGTCGTATTAGAAAAGAATCGTTTTACTGCGCCTACAAATAAAGGGATCTATTATTATTATTACGGAGTATGGTGGATGGATAAAAAGAAAGAACAAGTATCAAACGGAGATGCCTTTTACGCCTTTGCTTTAGAGGTAAAATAGGACAGGAGTAAATGTTCCTTCTGTAACTAACTGGCGCGTTAGTTGAACAACGATAGACCACTTCAGTGGTCTATTTTTTATTTGACTAAATGGCAGTCTAGTTTAATAAGGAAATCAAAATAATTACCAATATTTAGTATTAAATGACCTATTTCATGTTACGATTTATGAAAAAGAGGATGAGGTGACTAAATGAAAAAAATCATACTAATTTTTATGTTGGTTTCATCATCATTTTACGTTGTAAGTTGTAGTAAAAATGATGATAAGATAATTCGAAAAATTGCCTATGAAAGTATGACAAGCCCTTTAACAGAAGGTATCAGTAATAAGAATGGAGTAGTTAAAAAAATAGAATCTTTACCAGAAAATGCAACCATTACAGATGAGAATTATGATAAAAATAGTATATATTCTGTTACTTTTAAAAGTGATTACATTGAGGATGATATTGTAATTTTTATAGATGGAAAAAACAAGAAAAAGATTGGAGTGGTAATGATAAAATGATTGTTATGGAACTAACGAGAGCGTTAGTTTAACAGCGAGAGCAGCTGAACTGAACTCTATAAGTTTATTGATGATAAAAGATAATGAGGTAGGAAAAAAATGATTGCAAAAACAGAAGAAGATTTTAATGGTTTGAAGGAAATAGGCAAAATTGTTGCCTCCATTAGAGATGAATTGGTACAAAGAACAATTCCTGGCATAACGACCAAAGAACTTGATGATATAGCTGGAGAACTTTTAAAAAAAGCAGGTGCAGTTTCAGCTCCAAAAGGTGAATATGATTTTCCTGGCTATACTTGCATTAGTCTTAATGAAGAAGTGGCACATGGTATTCCGGGGCATCGGGTTATTCATGAAGGGGATCTAGTAAATATAGATGTATCAGCTTCAAAGAATGGTTATTTTGCAGATACAGGAATCTCATTTGTAGTAGGAGAAGGAGAAGAAGTATTAACGAAAATATGCGACGTTGTTAAAAAGGCATTTGAAGCAGGTCTTAAGAAAGCAAAACCCGGTTCAAAAAAAAGTAGAATCGGAAAAGCAGTATTCGAAACAGCGAGACAGCATGGATTCACTGTTATCAAAAACCTTACAGGACATGGTGTTGGACGTAGAATACACGAAGCACCTGACCATATTTTAAATTTTAATGATCCATGGGATAATGAAATATTAAAGGAAGGGATGGTTATCGCATTCGAACCATTTATCTCAACCTTTGAAGAAGAAGTATTCCAAAAAGAAGACGGTTGGACCTATGCTACAGAAAAAAGCTATGTAGCTCAATTAGAACATACGATTATCCTTACTAAAAATGGTCCGATTATTGTCACACTTTAATTCAAGCAATGAAGTTTCTAAAATTATAAGCCCTTATTTAGACTTTGTGATTGTGCATAAATGTACTTAAACTAACTGGCGCGTTAGTTCAA
>NZ_JBALMS010000140.1:7119-7401 GCF_036962205.1 Bacillus sp. JJ664
TCAATAAGGATTCTTATCTAAAATGTATAATTAATTATGTTTTGATGAAAAAGGTGATTTATTTGAATCAAGAAGAAAAAGCAATAAGAAAACAAAGATTGAAAGAACTTTTACAACAAAGTCAGAAAAAACATTTAGAAGAGTTATATACAAATGAAGCATCAGAGTATAAAGAGTATTATCAAGATATAAATTTAATAGAAATTTTATCAGTAGAAGAAAGTGAAAGTATTTACGATAAATTACTAGATGACTATCCATTAGTATCGTATGGCATTGGTG
>NZ_JBALMS010000141.1:0-132 GCF_036962205.1 Bacillus sp. JJ664
TAAATCAAAATACTCATATATTAACCATCCAATATACAAGTAAATTTACCATCCACTTTATGATTTGCAAACTGTAGCTCCTTATTCCTCTAATAAATAAAGGGTTCTAGTATAATCATTCATTTTTTTAAC
>NZ_JBALMS010000141.1:241-4309 GCF_036962205.1 Bacillus sp. JJ664
ACCCATTGTTTACGTAAAGGAAATTTCAATACAAAAAGAATGGGGTTTGGTAATGAAAAAAAATTTGATTAAATTTATGGTTATTATAACCAGTACCATCTTATTATCTTCCTTAACAGGATGTGAACCTTTATTGGTATTAGATCCTAAAGGACCACAGGCTCAGACTCAAGCAAAGGATATTATCCTTTCGATTCAAATTATGTCTGTTATCGTAATTGTGGTTTTTGCTATGTTAGCTTTTATGTTAATTAAGTATAGAGCCTCAAAACAAAAAAATGATTTTGAGCCTCCTTACATTAAAGGAAGTTTGCTTGTTGAATTAATATGTGTCGGTATTCCGGTCATCATCATTGTTTTTCTGTCTATTGTTTCTGTACAAAGTAATAACAAGGTTGAAGCAGTGCCAGAAAAATATAAAAATGAAAAACCTTTAATTATCTATGCTACGTCATCTGACTGGAAATGGCATTTTAGCTATGCAGAAGAGCAAATTGAAACCGTAAATTATTTGTATGTGCCAACGAAACGTCCACTTGAATTTAGACTATATTCAGATGGGCCGATTACAAGTTTTTGGATACCACAACTTGGCGGGCAAAAATATGCCATGTCAGATATGGTTACGATACTCCATTTAGCTGCTGATGTACCTGGTGAGTATATGGGTCGAAATGCTAACTTTAGTGGAAAAGGTTTTGCAGAAAATACTTTTAATGTTGAAGCAGTATCAGAGCAAGATTTTAGTAAGTGGGTAATGGATGTTAAGGAAAATGCTCCTAAACTTACTGAAGATAAATTTACTAAGTTATTGGAGCCTGGTCACCTTGGACAACTAACTTTCACAGGAACTCATTTAAAATATCTTCCACCAAATGAATCTTCTCCTGGCGGTCATCATCATGGTTCAAGTAATGCTGATTCAAAACCAGAAGAAAAGCATAGTGAACATTTGGGGCATTAATACTGCGACATATTTATTAATTAAAAGTATAAGGAGTCAAATATAATGGATTATTTTGATAGATTTGCAATTCCTCACCCAAGTCCTGCCATTTATGCATCAATGGTTGCAATTGGTGTAACAGTAATCGCAATCATTGCAGGATTAACTTATTTTAAAAAATGGGGTTACCTATGGAGAGAATGGTTAACAACTGTCGACCACAAAAAAATAGGTATTATGTATTTATTATCAGCATTGCTAATGTTATTTCGTGGTGGCGTAGACGCAATCATGATGCGTGCTCAAACAGCAATTCCTGAAAATAATTTATTGGATGCACAACATTATAATGAAGTATTCACAACTCACGGTATTGTAATGATTATTTTTATGGCAATGCCATTTATCTATGCGCTTATGAACTTTGTAGTACCACTACAAATTGGTGCTCGCGATGTAGCCTTTCCTCGTTTGAATGCACTTAGTTTTTGGCTATTTTTCATGGGAGCAATGTTACTAAATATTTCATTTGTCATAGGTGGTTCGCCAGATGCTGGATGGACATCCTATTTCCCACTCGCAGGAAATGACTTGAGTCAATCTGTAGGAACAAATTATTATATGATCGCACTCCAAATTGCGGGACTAGGTACCTTAATATCTGGAATTAACTTTGTCACAACGATTCTTAAAATGAGAGCACCTGGTATAACTTTATTCAAAATGCCTATTTTCACTTGGTCTGCCTTAACAGCTAATGCAATTGTAGTCTTCGCATTTCCAGTGTTAACTGTAGCCCTTTTAATGGGTACAATGGACAGACTATTCGGTACAAATTTCTTTACTACATCAAACGGCGGCATGGATATGCTATGGGCAAACCTTTTCTGGGTTTGGGGTCATCCTGAAGTATACATTCTAGTACTACCTGCTTTCGGTGTGTATAGTGAAATTATTTCAACTTTTGCACGTAGAAATCTATATGGTTATAAATCTATGGTGTTATCTATGATTATTATCTCATTCCTTTCATTTTTAGTATGGACTCACCATTTCTTTACTATGGGTCAAGGTGCATTAACAAACAGTATCTTCTCCATTACCACTATGGCGATTGCTATTCCAACTGGTATTAAGATTTTTAACTGGATTTTGACTCTTTGGAGAGGAAAAATTGAGTTTACAGTACCAATGCTTTACTCTGTAGGCTTCATCCCAATTTTTACAATCGGCGGAGTTACTGGTGTAATGCTTGGTATGTCTGCAGCTGATTACCAGTATCATAACACGATGTTTTTAGTTGCTCACTTCCACTATACAATCATACCTGGCGTTGTTTTTGCGATGATTGCTGGTCTTACTTATTGGTGGCCAAAAATGTTTGGATTTATGTTAAATGAAAGAATCGGAAAATGGGCGTTTTGGTTTATCGCTATTAGCTTTAATGTAACGTTCTTCCCTATGTTCTTTACTGGATTAGATGGTCAAGCTCGCCGAATGTATACTTATTCAGAGTCTACGGGCTTTGGTCCATTAAATTTATTATCTTTTATTGGTGCAACTGGTCTAGCAATTGGGTTCATCCTACTAGTATTTAATATTTATTATAGTGTACGTTACGCATCTAGAGATATTAGTTCCGATCCTTGGGATGCAAGAACGGTTGAATGGGCTACTCATAGTCCTGTTCCTTCATATAACTTTGCAATTACACCTGACGCGAATTCTATTGAGGCGTTCTGGGAATCTAAAAAACTAGGTAAATCATTATTTAAGGGTAAATATCATAAAATCCATATGCCAAATAATAGTGGAATCCCTTTTATTATGGCTTGTATCATGTTCGTATGGGGATTTTCATTTGTATTTGGAATGTGGATTCCACTGATCATAACGACAATAGGAATATTTGCATTAATGGCCTATCAATCATTTGAAATTGATAACGGACATTATATAACTGTCGATAAAATCGAAGAAATAGAGAAAGTGCGAGGTGCATAATTGATGAAAATAGATAACTCGCTACCACTAGAATATCAAACAGAACAAAATCAAATAAATATATTGGGCTTCTGGATTTTTCTTGGAGCAGAAATCATGTTATTCGGTACCCTTTTCGCATCGTATTTTACATTAGTTAATCGCACTGGAAACGGTCCGACAGGTGCAGAAATATTCGAGTTTTCTCCAGTATTAATTGAAACGATTGTCCTGTTGACAAGTAGTTTTCTGATTGGGCTCGCTATACATGCTATGAGAATTGGAAAGAAAACACCTGTAATGATATTTATTGGATTAACATTATTGTTAGGATTAGTGTTTTTAGGATTTGAAATATCGGAGTTTATTCACTATGTTCATATAGGAGCTGGATTACAAACTAGTGCGTTTACAGCAATTCTATTAACAACACTAGGCACACATGGAGCTCACGTTTCATTTGGTTTTTTCTGGGGATTATTTATCATCTTACAAATAAGAAAAAGAGGTCTTACTCCAGAAATCGCTAATAAAACATTCATCTTTTCACTTTACTGGCATTTTTTAGACGTTGTTTGGATCTTTATTTTCAGTTTCGTCTATTTGAAAGGGTTGATGTAAAAATGAAAGAACTATTTCCACTAAAACAAGTTAAGGGTTTCGCTTTCTCAATGGTTTTGACTGGCGTTGCACTTGCCGTTTACTTTCTAAATTGGTCATTTGCAATTGAAATGACAATCCTTCTGCTCACAGCGTTTTTACAAGCTGGATTACAGTTAGTTGTGTTCATGCATACTGGTGAAACAAAGGATAAAGGTGCTATATATACCAATATTTATTATGCTTTAGCGATTGCTCTAATTACAGTTTTCGGTACTCTACTTTGTATGATCTGGGGTTATATGTAATAAGATGAAAGTAAAAAATATATTGGATAAATTATACTTAAACATTCTATATAATTACATTTTTTAGGGGGAATAATATGACTGGCGTTTATATTGTAAGTGGAATCATTATTTTTGTAGTTTTTGGTGCTTTTGTTCTTACTGTAAATAAGGGGTATGGTGTTAAACACAAAGTGGACAGTTTGGATGAAGTAAAAAATAATAATGATTTTAAGGAAAAATAATAAAATT
>NZ_JBALMS010000141.1:4335-5003 GCF_036962205.1 Bacillus sp. JJ664
AAAGGATAGAAAAGCAGAGATGATATCTGCTATTTCTATCCTTTATTTTTTCTATAAGTGACCTCGATGTGCAGTTTATTTTCTCTAAAAAAAGTCACAATTGCAGATAAATCTTGTATATAAATTTCTTAATAGAAAAATGGGTATTGTCACAGTTTGTCTATCCGTAACCTACTATCCACTAATGAATATGATGAAAAGAGACTAGTTTCCCCGGTAATGAAAACTTTATAAAATTTCAAAAAAGGTCGTGTATATATGAATGAAGAAGAAATTTTCGAAATAGGTGCCAATTGTCTTCTAAGGGTAGGGAACCGTTTTTTTGCAGTTGTTGAAATAGAATCAGAAGTTCCTGGAGTAGATTTAGAGGTATTTGTTATTATTCGTATTAATATGGAAACAGCAAAAAGACTTAAAAATGCTGGACTTGATTTTTGTGAAATTAGAAACACTACTCCTAGAAATGAGAATGGCGTAACTGCAGAATTCAAGTGTATCTTTATAACAAACCGTCAGGCATTTGCTCTATTTGATGTGGAAAATGATGAAGATCAAGCTGTTTTTGTACGGATTTCATTAGAAGAAGCAGAACGCGCAATCAGAAGAGGTGCAATGCGTTGTACTGTTATTGATGCAAGGCATTAACTATATTTTTATTGATTTAAAAA
>NZ_JBALMS010000142.1:0-9904 GCF_036962205.1 Bacillus sp. JJ664
AAACAATATAGTATTGACCATTCATTGCACGGCTCCAATACATGATTTCTGGTGTTGCGATAATTGCAGCAATAGAAGACTCCTTGATTAAAACAACAAATTCATTACCCAGTGGTGGGATCATTCTTTTAATAGCTTGAGGTAAGATTACATATCTCATAGCTTGTACATGTGTCATACCAAGTGATCTAGAAGCTTCCATTTGCCCTTTATCTATTGACTGGATACCTGCACGGAAAATTTCCGCAATATACGCTGCAGCGTTTAATGATAATGCGATAATTGCAGCGGCAATTGGATTCGTCTCATCTATAAAGTAAGGTACTACTCCAAAATGAATTAATAGGATTTGAACGAATAATGGTGTTCCTCGGAAGAAGTTGATATACCATACAAATGGTAAAGCTAACCATTTGTTCGATTGCATTTTTCCTAATCCGATGAATAAACCGATAATTGTACCTAATACGATTCCCGCTAAAGATAGGGCAATTGTTAATAACGTTCCTTTCCAGAAAAATGGCAAATATTCTACGATTACATCCCAATTAAATCCCATCTATATCTTTCCCCCAATTATCTAAAATTGCGTAACACAGTTGAGGTTACGCAATTTTTAGACTTCTATTTATTTTGTTCACCTGTTAACGTTTCAAGATCAGGTTCAGTACCAAAATGTTCTTTATAAATTTCTTCATAAGTTCCATTCTCAACTACTTCTTTTACTGCTTTATCTAATTTCTCTTTATATTTACTTCCTTTAGGTAGCATTAAGCCATAAAACTCTGCAGCAAAGCTATCTTTATCTTCAATAACGACTAATTTTTCATTTGGATTATTTTTCGCATATGTTTCTACTACTGCATTATCAGCGACTACAGCATCCGCTCCGCCACTTTTTAATTCAAGAATTGCTAGATTATTATTTTCGAATTTTTTAACATCTTTACTGTTCTTACCTAATAATGATTCAACTGCTTCTTGACCAGTTGTTCCATTCTGAACAGCTACGACTTTACCTTTAAGATCTTCAGCAGATTTAATATCACTGCCTTCAGGAACTAAAATCTTATTTGTTGAAAGGAAGTAAGGAACAGTGAAATCGTATTTAATTTTACGATCATCATTGATTGTAATAGATGACATACCAATATCAGCTAGCTTGTCTCCAACTTCTGCGAATAATGGGTCCCAACCAACGTTTACAATATCAATTTTTAATCCAGCTTCTTTTGCAACTGCATTTGTAAAATCAACATCGAATCCGACAATTTTACCTTTATCAAGATATTCAAATGGTGCATAAGCAGCATCTGTAACAACTCTTAAAGGTTTTTGATTTTCTGTACCACCTGTTTTTGAATCTTTTCCGCAAGCAGAAAGAATCAGTGCTGTTGAAACAGCAAAAGCAAAAGACATTTTTTTAAAGTTCTTCATTTAAATTCCCCCTATGTAATACAATTCTTAAATTCACTGATTTAATTAAATATATAGAAAATTTAATATATTTAGACTTTAAATAATTATATCTGTTCTTGTTTATTTATGCAATACTATGTCAATGATTGTTAAATCCTAATAAATTGGTAGTATTCACAAATAAAAAAGCAGTTCTTTACGAACTGCTTTTAAAAACATGAATAGTTAATTCAGTTTATTATTTCATTCTAAAAACTTCACCACGCGGGATAAATGGTAGTCTCGCACCTTGTGGCATAACAAATGCATGTTCTCTTTTAATTGAAAGACGATCACAATATCCATCTGTAATAATGAGAATCGGTCCGTTTTTAGGGAAATCTTTAGCACTTTCGATCATATCAATTCCAGGTTGAAGGATTGTACCGCCTCTACCTTTTATCTTTACCTTCTCAAGTAATGCTTCTGGATGTACATATCCTTCATCGTGTGAGGTAGCATCACAAAAAATGACTCTGACTAATGGTACATCTCTAGCAATACTATAGCTTGCAATTGTTCCGAGAGCTTTACCTAGTAATACACGATCCATGGAACCAGAAGTATCTACAATGACAGCAAACGTTCTTTCTCTTTGATCTCCACTTTGGTTGATCCACCTTGGTCTTGCGATATTAGGCGTAGATGCTTGCCTTCTACTTTGCCTACTATAGGTTCTGACTTTTTCAATTGGATGAAACATTCTATCAAACCATTTCGCAAGTTCAACATCCCATGGAATCGGTGGCTGGCTTAAACTTTTAATCTCTTCAACCAAACCAAGTGGAAGATATCCGCGATCTTGTATTTGATGATAATTTAAACCTTGAGCTAATGCTCTTCGGTAAAACTCATCTAAATCCATTCCTACATTTCCATCCCAGAAATCAGATGATTTTGTTTCAATGATGTCACCTACACCAATTCCTTTAAATGTTTTTAACTTACGATACATTCTTAAGTCAGCGGCAATTCGATCATAAATTGTTTCAGCAGATAGTCCTTTTAACTCGGAATCATACAAACCACCAACATGAGGTATATCTCCGACTTTCATTTCAATTAACCAGCCATTAATCACATAGTCACATGCCACATTCCATAAATAAGGATCTCTACCTTGCCTTCTTGTAGCATGACTTAATCCAGCGTGTAATAATTCATGGGCCATTAGAAACTTCATTTCTTCATCCGTTAATTGGACTGATGAATTAATATAGATTTCCTTTGTATTTACACTTATTGCACCAACTGAAATATCCATTCTAGTACAAAGTATAGCATCTTCAATAATCTCAAAATCGCTTGCTAATGCACCCAGTAAAGGAAATGAGCTCATAAACCATGACTTTGCTCTTTGAGCTTGAGTTGCTACAGTAGAACCATCTAATGATGTATCAATTCCACCCGCTACCCTCACTGCACTTTGTACGGCCATTGACATTCCTTTTGCCAATAAAGTAGGATAATCAATTTTGCGATTATAGTAATGGGAACTACCTTTATTTACAATTAAAAAATCTGATTTCGCTTTTCTGGTACTATATTTTTTTAAGTTTTGCGGAACACCTTCTTGAATAAACCTCTCATATAGCTTCTCTTCAGAAGGAATCGATTCATAAATGGGCTCAGTAAATTCAATCGGTGGTTTCCCAAATTTTAATTCACTTAAAAATTTAGTAATAAAACAGTCACATGCAATATTCCATGCTTCAGGATTTTCCATTTTTTTGTTATGCGATAAGCCTAAATGCAATAAACAATGTGCAATAATGTAGGACCACTCATCTTTTGAACCTTTCCGCTCATTATTTAAGTATATATCTCCAGCACTTGTAACGTATCCCCATGAATCTTCATGCAATGATTCAACAACTACATGAATAACTGAAAATATAGGAGCGAACAATGGATGATATTCTACAATTTTTAAACCTTTATCAATATTTACTTCATTATTTTTTATTTTGTCACTATATTTCTTATTCAATAAACATCAACCTTTTTAGCCGCTAAGCGCGGAAGATCCCTAATTACTTCTAGCATAAACCACCCTGGGAGAACTTCACCTTTTTGCTCTGAAACGACCATTTGAGCAATTTCTAAACTAATGGTAGACAATTCTTTGATTAAGTCTTTCGCTCGAAATGCTAGTTGCTTGTAATTTGATTGATTTTGAATTGTAGCTTGATCCTTTGGCAATTCTTTTAAAAGCTGTGCTCTAAAAGACTGTGCCATAAAATATAATAAATCGCGTTCAGCGGGATTATCTGGCCATCTCAATTCGCCATTAATAATTTTATTTAAATCATATTGACGTTGAATTTGTTTGATAAATGCTTTAAATTGAACAGCAATATGTGGCGTCAAGCATGCACTAGCGATTACATCCAATACTTGCTCATTCAATGTTGAACCATATTCATGCAAACAATCACTTAACATATGCCATGAGCGAGGCGTTGAAAATGGTTCCTCTGTTTTTGGTGCTTCACTCCATAAATGATCGGGTCTCATTTGAATGTATTCTATTACATAATGATGGATCTCATTTTCATAAGCCCACTCTAACCAATCTTTATGTGAAGCTCTTAATTGAATGTGCACCATTCGATTAATTAACGCTGAAGACATCGTTTTGACAATCGCATTATCTTGCGTTCTATTTCCTGCACCTATGACAATGGAGCCTTTCGGTAAATGATATTCTCCAATTCTTCGTTCTTGGATCAGACTATAGAATGCCTTTTGTACTTCATGAGAACATGCATTTAGTTCATCTAAAAATAAACAATAAGGTTCATCTCTTGCAATTTGTTTTGGTGGACAAAAGACACTTTTTCCATCTTCAATTTTCGGTACACCAATAATATCCTCTGGTGCAAGCTGACTCCCTAATAAAGAGACACAATCCATCCCTAATTCAGCAGCAAAATTCTCTACAATAGAGGACTTCCCAATCCCAGGAGCTCCCCAAATAAATACTGGGCGCACTGGCGCAACATTTAATAAAAAATCATATAATTGTTTTTGAGTTACACTTGCAACACTATTCAAATAACAACTTCCCTTCAATTTCTCTAGTAAATTATGTTTGTTCTGAAAGTATATTTTAATCATATGAAAATGATGTTCCAATATATCTGTCTAATACTCTTTTATTATAGCATTTCTAATATTTGACTTTCCTACTTATTTAAAACACATTTAAGTAATCATAGAAAAAAACAAAACGGCTGTTCCTAAGTGAGCAGCCGTTTCCTTTTATTCGTAACCTATTTCTATTCTTAATTAAAACTCGAATTTTACTGGTCTTAAAAATAAATTCTCTAATGTTTCTTTTGCATTTTTTTCTTCAAATAATATTTCATATAAAGCAGAACTAATAGGGAGTTCGACGTCATATTTTATAGACAACTCGTTTAATGCTTTTACTGTTGAAACACCTTCTGCTAATTTCTCGAATTTTTCACCTTGAGCATATGCTTGACCAAATTTACGATTATGACTATGCTCTGAAAACAACGTAGCTTCATAATCTCCGAGATGACTTAACCCGTAAATCGTGATATCATTTCCTCCCATTGCTCTGACCAGACGAGAAATTTCTCTCGTACCACGGGCCATCAATGATCCTTTTAAACTACTATAATGTAGTCCATCTAACATTCCCGCTGCGATACCCATAACATTTTTTGTAGCCGCTCCAATTTCATTTCCAATCAGGTCTTGTCCATAATAAAATCGAATTAAATCACTATTAAAAGCATTTACAATCTTTTTCGTTACTTCAATATTCTCAGAGCTGATGACCATACAATTAGGTATATCATTCACGAAATCCTGCACATGTCCTGGTCCTACCCAAATAGCAACATTCACATGTTTTCCGACTTCCTCACTAAATACTTGAGTTAATCTTTTTCCACTATTTGCTTCGATGCCTTTCATACATAAAATGAACGTTTTTCCTTGAAAACACCCTAAAGCATGTAATTGTTTTGCAAATGAACGTAACTCTTGTGCACTAATTGATATGATGATTGTGTCCGAGAATGAAACTGCAATTTCTAAGGAATTGGTTAATTCAATCGAATCTGGGATTGAAAGGTAATCATTCTTTCGATTTACTTTTAAGTTATGATAGTTTCTAGAGTTTTCTCTACCCCATAACATGACCTGATGACCAATTTTATTGATATACCATGCAATAAAAGTACCCCAACGCCCACAACCTAAAACTGAAATATTCATCTAGTATCACTCTCCGAATTTCTTTAACGATCACTAATTTTTCTAATTAAAATTAACTATTTCTACAAATATTTCACTACTTCCTGCCTTCTAAAAAATTGTAGGCGTTTTATGTTTATTAAATTCACAACTTTGTTACATAAAAAAAGCCTTGAGGTAAAACACACTACTAGTGATTACCCCAAGTGCTTAAACTATTCAATCTCCTCAGAATATTAACAATCTGAAGGTTAAAGTGAAATAGATTGCTATATTTATATATTCTTATTGACGTACAGTAATTTCTTCAGACTTTGTTGTGACTTTCAGACCGCTTTTCGTAACCACATCAGCCGATAAGTAATAAGTACCATTGGGAAGATCCGGCTTTGGAGCCCATTGAGTACGTAAGGTATGTTCGTTTTTTACTTCAAAAGAGTCTACCACAATTCCATTACTATCTTTAATATTAATTGTCCAGTCTACTCGGTTACTTGCATAGCTGGTAATGTATGCTGGGTTGTCTTTATTAACATCACTAACTGGATCTACCCAGAAAAATGAGATAACCATATCTTGATTGATATAGGATGGGTCACCCCAAACAGTGTAACTTTGGTTATAAGCATAGTCTATTCCCATTACAACAATGCTTTTCGGTTCTTCATCTACAATTAATGAAGTTTGTCCCCGTGCAAGTTCAAAAAACTGACCATTACTCCATATAATTCCCATATTATAGCCGCTACCACTTTTATTATCTTCTGCTTTATAGGTAATTTCATATTTCCCATTAACTGGCTTTATTTGAATATCAGATACGGTAGGAGCGATTGAATCTACTTTTACCGGCAATTTTACTTCTTGTGGTATCGCATTTTTATAATCCAAAGTCGTCTTAATAACATATTTGTAATCGCCATCAGGTACAAAATTTCCATTCAAATCCTTCATATCCCACATGTATCCGCCGTACATATAGTCTCCATATACCATAATATTTTTTCGGAATTTCCATGGCTTTCCTGTATATTCGCTAAAATCACCTAGATATTGAATTCTTTTTCCAGATTCATCTTCAATATACATCTCAGTTTTTTGTAAATTTCGTAATGTAGTGAATGTAGCATACACACCATTTATAAACATGTTTGGTGAAACAGCAATGTGATTTGTATCAAATCTACCTGTTTCTGGATCATACCCCATAGGGAAACGTTCTGACAATTCATCCCAAAGTGCTGTATATCCTAAAAATGCATCTTTATCCCATGCTGCTGGGTCAATATTTTGAAGCTGATCCCATTTTCCATAAAAGCCCATATATGGAACTGTTAAAGTTACTACTTTACTATTATCTATCGGAACAAGTCTTACAAATCCTTCAACAAAACTATTTTTCTTAAATGTATTTGGCAATGATAAATCAACAGTAATATTTTTAGTTTGACCTGGTTTAATTTTAAGAATAGTCCCATCTGTGTCAGTAACAAGTTTATCATTTACTTTCACTTCAGCACCTTTAACACGTTTACTAGTTAATGTTAAATATTCTTTAGAATCCAACTGACCATCATTATCTAAATCAAATTCTTTCATTTCAGTTTGATCTGCCATTACATCAACAAAGATTTTGTATTCGAGATCTTTATTGTCTTTGCCTTTATCATTTTGTTTAAAAGCTTCTAGATTCAATTTGAAGCTTGTTTTGCCATTTAGAATTTCTTTCAGGGCAACTGCTCCAGCTTGTTCCAGTGGGGTATCCTTTCTTGTAATAATTGCCGGTGTATTAATAGCATTTTGAATCTGCATTAAACCTGATCCTTGAACACGTGGCGAATAAGGTACTTGGTTAGTTGTGCGCGGATCCATAACTACTTTTGCAGTATTCATTAAAGCTAACTTTGCTTTCAATGCTGTATTTTTTGCGTGTGGAAAACCTTTTTCATATAATGCTTGAAGTAATAATGTTGAGCCCCCCGCTACATGAGGGGTGGCCATCGAAGTACCACTCATGATCTCGTAATCGTTTCCTGGTACGGTCGAATAAATACTACCACCTGGTGCAGAAAGTTCTGGTTTGAAATCTAATGTATGGGGAGAACCTATTGATGAAAAATCTGACATCGTATTTTTGATTTGATTATCTACCCATATCCCTTTTGATAAATGCATTTTTACACTTTGGCCACTTTGTAGTTTTTTAACTAATGTATCTCCTGGAATTTTCCCAGTAGTTGCAACAGGGATAGAGTATGGACTTAACCCTAAGCTTGGATAATCTGGCATATCGTTATTAGGTGGAATAATAATGACAGCTTTTGCGCCTTTTCTCTCGGCATCAAATTGAATAGAAGAATAATAACTATATTTATCTAGAAGTTTTACGACTACAATCTTACCGTTTACGTCTTTTCCGTTATAATCTGATGCACTTGTTCCTTCACCAACGTATACCATTTCATAATCTTCACCTGGAGATAAAAATTTGGATAACTTAAAATGAAATGAAGAAGGAAATTGAGTTTGATCTTTAAATGGTAACTGAAGTCCATTCGCTTCTTCTAACGTATTTAAATGGATTTTTGAATTTTCATATGATGCTACTGAAATAGCATAAGGACTTACCGATGGTTCACCAACTACCCCGATGTCTGGGTTCTCTGCATATGGACTTGATGATGAAGGGATAATATAATTTTTCGAACTAAAGGATGCGTTCCCACTAGCAACTACAACTAGTGAACCTTGCTCAGTTGCTTGACGGATTGTTTTTTGTATTGGATCATTTTCCTCTCCAACATAACCTGAATCAGTACCTAAACTCATGTTAATAACGTCTGCGCCCATTACTACCGCATGTTCAATTCCTGCGATTATATCATCCTCATATGCACCGCTACTATAATCAGAAAATACTTTTTCCGCTAATAATTGAACGCCAGGCGCAATTCCTTCAACCCCATCATTTGCTTCATCGCCATTTGCGCCAACAGTTCCGGCTACATGTGTACCATGGGGGCTACCAGTTTCTGCTGGAATTACGTCTGTGTCATCATCTGCCCAATCATAACCTGACGGAACTTTATCGCTATACCAAATTTCATTAACAGCGGTTTCAGAAGATTTTTCATTTAAGACTTCTTTTGTTAATTTTGCTTTTTGCTTGCCTTTATCAGTCAATTTCATATCTTTGTGCGTATAATCAATTCCTGAGTCAATGATTGCAACAAGTAAACCTTCACCCTCATATCCATATTGATTCCACACTTTTTGAGCTTGTACTAATTCCTTACTAGCTCCCATAGTAGGATTAAATGTTCTTGCAATATGTACATTTAATACACCTGGAATTGAATGGATTTCGTTTATATTTTGATACTCTGTTTCTAAACTAAATCCATTAAACCCTTCATAAAAACGTTGCTTTAGCTTATTAGGAGATTTTGATGTTCTTGTTGGAATTTGCTCAATGACTTGATCCTGTTTTTGTTTATAAAATTCCTTTTTACTTTTTGTTGATTTTTCATCAGTTGAAGGTTCTTCTATTTCTATAATTAAGCGGACTTTATCTGTTGGCTTATAGGCTTTTACTAATCCTTTTTCTTTTAGTTCTTTGTAACCTAATTGATCTTTATTATTACCGGCTGAAGCTTTTACGTTGTCTAAAAGTATTTGCCTCCCTTGTTTTACAATTTCTTCAATAGTTGATGATGATACATTATTGTTTTCAGAGCTTTCCGCTATTGCAGTAAATGGTGAGATCATCATTGATGTCAAAGTTGCCGAAGCGATTACTTTTAATGACTTCATTTTAAAGTGCTTCATTCATTCCTCTCCTCTCGAAAATTCAGTTAAAGTAAGAAATTTGCGCTACAAAATGATCTATATCAATCTATAACACAATAAAACAGTAAAACTACCTAAAACTAAATGTGTGATAGTAAGAGTGCTCTTGTCTTATACTTTTGAATTCGTCATTAGGCAGTAAAAAGAGCACTATAAGGAAAAATAATAGTAAATTAGAATATTGATTGATGGAATCATTGTAGGGGATAAATCTGGTTTATAATATGTAAATCATGTAGTTTTACATACTCATATTTTACTTGTCCACTGTATGACAGTAAATTGGGGGAATTAGCATTTTACGTTACTAATATTGCCATAAAAATTCAGTCGAAAATTTGGTATTTATTATTTTTTAAGTAGA